>JAYVKQ010000908.1:0-5412 GCA_043768285.1 Saprospiraceae bacterium
CGATATGCGAAAGGTGTTGCCCAAATTTCAAGAGTTGATGCAAATAGAATACAGTGAGTGCGTGCCGCACCATCACGCTCTGCGTGACAAAAAAGACGATAGTTTCATTGAGCGCAACGGTCGGCTCATCTTTTGGCGTTTCTCAAACCGATTATCAATGGTAAAGGTTATGCGTTTAAAGAACCCGAAATTTCGGAAGAACGCCGCATGGATATTGCGGTTAGTTTTTTTCAACACAAGTACATCGTTGAACTCAAAATGCGGCGGGGTAATGTTGCCCACAAAAAAGGATTGGTGCAACTCGGTGATTATTTAGAAAGACAACATCAGGAGCAAGGTTTTATGGTCATTTTTGAACAAAATGTAGAAAAAACGTGGAAAAAAGGTTGGATTCGGGCGAATGGAAAAAAGGTGTTTGCCGTTTGGGTTTAAGGCTTTTTAATGTGCCTATTAATATTGACAAATAAAAAGCCCTTACAGATTGAGTTTGTAAGGGCTTTTTTATAAAAATACTGAGGGGGGTAGCTTAATTCAACAACTCGTATATCCCCGCAATACCTTGACCACCACCGACACAAGCCGTCACCATACCATAGCGATTGCCGCGTCGTCTCATCTCGTTGAATAGCTGTACGGAAAGTTTTGCACCTGTGCAACCGAGTGGATGACCTAATGCAATAGCACCACCATTCACGTTCACAATATCGGGGTTCAAACCTGCTTCTTGCATCACCGCTAAGGCTTGGGCTGCAAAAGCTTCGTTGAGTTCTATCAAATCAATATCATTCAATTTTAAACCTGCTTTTTGCAAGGCTTTTGGTATTGCCGCGCAAGGACCAATACCCATAATGATAGGATCCACGCCGCCCACCGAGCAAGCTGCCATACGCGCAATCGGCTTCAAATTCAAGCGTTTTGCCATCGTATTAGACATAACAATCACAAAAGAAGCTCCGTCTGACGTTTGCGAGGAGTTACCCGCCGTCACGACACCACCGTTGGCGAAGGCAGGTCTTAATTTATTCAAACCTTCAACCGTTGTTTCGCGGCGCACCCCTTCATCCGTATCTACTACGAATGATTTTGATTTGCGTTTATCGTTTTCGACCCATACTTCTTCAACATTGACGGGTACTATTTCGCCTTTAAATTTACCTGCATCAATCGCTGCGGCTGCTTTTACGTGCGAGTTGTAGGCATATTCGTCGGCTCTTTCGCGGCTGATATTGAATTTTTTAGACACGGCTTCGGCAGTCAAACCCATACCGACCACATAGTCAGGTGTGTTTACTGCTACGTTGTAGCTTGGGGCAAGTTTATAACCCGTCATAGGTATCATACTCATGCTTTCAGTACCACCCGCGATATAACATTCGCCCATATTCGCCTTGATTTTCGCAACGGCAATAGATATGGCTTCCAAACCCGAAGCGCAATAGCGATTGATAACGAACCCCGGCACTTCTTTACCCAAAGCGCGTAGCGAAATTTGACGACCAATTTGTAAGCCTTGTTCGCCTTCTGGATTGGCGCAACCTACTATAACATCATCCACCATATTGGGGTCTAACTCAGGCACTTGCGCCATGAGGTGCTTGATAACATCCACTGCCAAATCGTCTGAACGATAATTTTTGAAACCACCACGACCCGATTTGCCAACCGCCGAGCGATAACCCGCTATAATATACGCATCTTCCATTTTTTGTAGAGATTAAATGATTTTGAGAATAGAGATTTTTTAGATGACACAGAGTTAAGGCAGAGAAGACACAGAGTTACACAGAGAAAGATAAAATGTAATAAAAAACTCTGTGAACCTCTGTGTCTTCTCTGCCTTAACTCTGTGTCATTGTATCTAAATTAGCGAAAATTCGCTGACACCGCAAATTTAAAACAAAAGTAGATATAGAAAAGTTTTTTATTGAAAAACAATTTCAAATTGTTTATTGCCTATCATTAGTTTTCAGTGGATTTTGGTAAACAGCGTAAAAATGTTTTGTGCGTAGGTTTAGTAAACTGAAAATTATTTTTTTCAAAAAAAAATAATTTTCAGTTTACTAAACCTTTGTTGAGAAGCATTGTAAAATATTGAAAATCAATAAGTTGTTTTTAAAACAAAACCCTTTTGAACACTATTGCCTATTGCCTACTGGAACCACCCCCTCAGTATCTTCAAGGTCATCTACCACATCATTATCCGTATAATCGGTTTTTGTCAATATATCCCGATGTACTGCAATGGCGGCGTTGAGTTCAAAGCCAAATATGAGGATAATGGCATTGAGTTGAAGCCAAAGGAGCATCACGATACCCGCTACAAATGAGCCATATATTTTATTATAATTGCCAAAATTATCTACATAAAAAGAGAACACGACAGAAGAAATAAGGGATAAAAAAGTGGCTGTGGATGCGCCGGGCGAAAAGAAATTTAACTTACGCCGCATGGATACGCCGAAGCGATATATGAAAGCAATACCGATATATAAAGTGCCAATAACGATAAGCCAACGCAATATATCCAAAAAAAATGCTGCCGCCGAGCTTAATTTTACCAAGGAAAACAACCAATTGAATAAGGTATTACCCAAAATGACTAAGACTGTGCTGATAAACAACAACACACCCAGCATAAAAGTCATACCAATGGCACGTATGCGTTTTTCCCAAACATTTCTTTTTTTGAAAACGATATGGTTTTTCTCAAACGATTTCATCAACGCCATCAAGCCGTTGCTTGAAAAATAGATGGATAAGACAAAACCGATGGAGAGAAAATCCGAGCGTTTGGTTTTCAAAAAGGCTTTGATGGTTTTAAAAAGGTCTTCGCCCGTGTTGTTGGGCATGATTTCGACGATACCAAACTGAATTTGGTTAAGTATATCATTTTTGTTTATCGGCAAAAAAGGTATTAACGAAAAAAGGACGATAAATGCAGGAAAAAGCGATAGAAAAAAGCTAAAAGCAATAGCATTTGCCCGCGTCATTAGCATCGGATTGTTGAATATTTCATTATATAAAAAAATGATGACACTATGCAGCGACACGCCTTGAAACCCTGGGAGTGATGTGGCTTTTGCCCATTGCGATACACGCGATACAATGGGATGCTCTGTTATATATGTTGTGGCTTTTTGCAGCATAATGAGAAGATATGAGTATAGATAAACGGTTTTTTGTTGAAAATCTTTTCCTTATACGCAAAAACAATCAAGAAGTATTAGATTTTAAATCAATATAATCTAATTACTGAGGGGTATGTGTATAAGTGTTCGATTTGATGATTAAATCTCGACCATAATCTTTAATAAAACTCTTTTTTAGATTTTGAATGTCCGCACCAGAAGGCACTCGATTGGCAACGATAAAGCCAATACATTCTTTTATAGGTGGCGATTTGAAGTGCGTTTTTAATGTGGTTACGATTTGGCTATATGCTTTATGGATAAGCGCGTTTTTTAACTCAATAAAGTAAAATTCATGTTCAATTGAAGTGTTTTTATCTTGTTTCAGTCGGAAAAAAGCATAATCACATTTTTCGGTATCACTCGATTTAATCATGCAATCGTCCACTTCGATGCAATAAATCGCATCACCTGCTACACTACTGCGCTCAAGACGAAATGATACTTTATTCTCTTTAACGACATGGATTTTACCACACACTTTTATGCAATCATTGGATATTGCATACATTTTTTGCAATTCTTTTTGGGTCATAAAACTTCGTTTTGATATTCGAGTTGGACGAGTTTACTAAATTCTTCGTTGATGTCATTGCTCACTTCATCAAGTGCATTGGCATCTATCAATTGATTGTCGGCGTTCATAATGGAACGTGCTGTGCCATCTGCCACAAAGTATGCCGCCACATCTTCAAAATCTATTTGGCACTGAGGGGGTACTATAGCATTGACCTCCGAAGCCATTTCAGGGTTTTTATTCACCACATTCTTAGCTTGAATGAGATTATTCAAAGCGGTTAAGATATACGGACTGTGCGTAGTGATAATCAAACGATTATCGCCTTGTGTGCATTTTTCAATAAGGTATTTGACTAATTTTTGTTGGGTTGTAGGGTATAGGTTTAGCTCGGGTTCTTCGGTAATAAAAAGAAATTTTTCTTTTTCTTTATTAGCATAATATCTTTCAATGACCAATAATAACGGTAAAAGTGATTGTAACCCACTTGAACTTTCAACTAATAACGACTTGGTTTTATTATAAGTTATGGTATCTCTATTATTTCTAAATGAATACTCAAGGTTTAAATTTTCAATATTAAAAGATTTTAATTCTTTTCTAGCTTTTTCTACCTCATTCCCAAAATTTACTAAAAATTTAGGAAGTGAAATATCACTTGTAATAAAGCCGAAAAGCGATTCTGCTATTAATGATATTAGAATTCTTTCAGTAGGGATATAAATGCTATTCTTACTTTTCAGTATTTTATCTTCTTTTTCTTTTATAATTTGAGACTTGTTTTTACCTGAAAGGGAGGTAATTTGAATATCCTCAAAAATATTTGAATGCGTACTGTCTTTGAGCCTATAAGTTGCCTTGTCACTATCGTATTGAGCGATATTATAATCTTTAAGAATTTGAGATAAATCCTTACTGTTATATATAGGCTTTTCAGAAAACATAGCAACTAACTTCGCCAAAACACTTTTCCCACTCGCCTGTTCGCCAATAAAAACAGTGACTTTTTTCAAATCCAAATCCGCCTCACGGATGGGTCCGAAATTTTTGACAATTAATTTTTCAGTAGCCATATATGTAGAAAAAGGAGTTTTCTATGAAATGAATTTAACAAAGGTAGTAGAAAAACCTGTATATTTCAAGCGTTTTGAGTGAAAAATACTGAGGGGTGGGAGATTTCAGATTTCATGTTCCAAGTCTGAAATCTGGAATTTGAAATTTGAAATTATTACCGCACCCGCTTGCTTTTATTATTTTTATAATCCGTAAAAATAAACTCACCCAAGCCTTGCAAGCTGCTATAAAACGCTTTGCCATTATTGGCTCTTGTAAATTCATCAACAAAACTCTGCAAATAAGGGTCTTGTGCAATCATGAAAGTAGTAATCGGGATTTGCATTTTGCGGCACTGCGAAGCCAACGCCAGCGTGCGCGTAATGATTTTGCGGTCAAGTCCCCAAGAGTTTTTATAGTAATTTTTACCTTTTTTGATACAGGTTGGTTTACCGTCGGTTATCATAAAAATTTGGCGGTTCGGATTGCGGCGGCGTTTGAGTAAGTCCATTGCCAATTCTAAACCTGCTACCGTATTGGTATGGTATGGACCCACTTCCAAATAGGGCAAATCCTTTATTTCAATCTGCCACGCATCATCGCCGAACACCAATATATCGAGCGTATCTTTAGGGTAGCGGGTCGTTATCAATT
>JAYVKQ010000909.1:0-10042 GCA_043768285.1 Saprospiraceae bacterium
TCTTGAGGATTGGCTCATCATTTTTACCCAATTTATCAAATATCTCTTTGTAAATAATTCATTTTCAACTACTTAGAAAAATAGTAGGGTACAGTATAATTTTTTTATAATTCACTTAAAACTCAACATAAAATGGAAAACAATACGCAATTTACTGAAAAAAATGTTATATTTGAGTGGGGTAATCTCAAAATTGCCCTTTCTGTAAATGAATTTCTATTTAAAATCATTGAGAGACTTTCAATGACAATAGTCATTTTGGCTCTTATTATCGCTACCTTATTTGTCTACACAAATGAAAGTAACAAGCATATTGAAAAACAAGTTGAAAGTTTACTTAAATCAACAATCCCTTTTAATCAAAATTTATTATATGAGGTTAATTATGAAACAAAACTAATAACTGTTACAGTATTAGATTTGAGTAAATATAATGCTGAGTCATATCAAGAAATAAATAAATACCTAAGAGAAAAATACAATGAGTTTAAAATCAATATAGTTGACTACAAGAGACTATACTATGAAAGATGATTAAATAAACTTACATTTTATCATAAGAAAATATGTAAAAGAAAGCTTCTTGTAACTTAGGAAATCTCTAAATTGTCTAAAAATAAACCATTAAGCGTGTAGTATTGGTAATAAAGTAAGAAGAACATTCTTAGAAAGCCCGTCAAGGGTAAAATCTCGTGCTATTTCACTCCTAATGATTTATTTTTACACAATTTAGATATCTCCTACTGCCAGTAAGTTTATTAAATTTTCATTTCTATTAAGAAATTTATTAAGTTTCAAAAATAACCTGATCGTACGCCCATAAACCACAGATTAAAGTAACATCAGACTTTAATTAAAAACATCCGTCACACACCCCTCACTCGCCGAAGAAACCGTCTTAGAATACTTCAACAAAATACCATTTGTCGCAGGAATTGGGCGTGGTGTCCAAGCCTTTCTACGGGCTGCCAATTCTTTTTTAGAAATTTTCACATCCAAAAGGTTCTTTTCAGCATCAATTACAATGGGGTCACCATCTTGAAGAAGGGCGATATTGCCACCTACATGCGCTTCGGGTGTGATATGACCCACCACAAAACCGTGCGTGCCACCGCTAAAACGTCCGTCTGTTATCAAAGCCACCGATGTGCCTAAACCTGCGCCCATAATGGCAGAGGTAGGTTTCAACATTTCAGGCATACCCGGACCGCCTTTGGGACCGATATAGCGAATCACAATCACATCTCCTGATTTTACTTTTCCACCTGTTATCGCATTATTGGCGGCTTGTTCGCCATCAAAAACGCGGGCAATGCCTTTGAATATAGTACCTTCTTTACCCGTTATTTTCGCTACTGAGCCTTGCAAAGCCAAATTACCATACAAAATTTGAATATGCCCCGTTGACTTAATCGGATTACTGAGGGGTTTGATAATATCTTGATTTTCAGCTAATTGCGGCGCGTTTTTATAATTTTCAGCAATGGTTTTACCCGTTACGGTCATACAATCACCGTGCAACATATTATTTTCTAATAAAAAACGCATCACGGCGGGGATACCACCAATATTGTGCAAATCTTCCATCACATAGCTGCCAGATGGCTTTAAATTGGCTAAAAACGGCGTTTTGTCCGAAATGCGTTGGCAATCGTCAATTGTCCATTCTACGCCAAAGGCTTTTGCCATTGCTATCAAGTGCATTACGGCATTGGTCGAACCACCCAAAACGGTCAAAAGTGTGAACG
This sequence comes from Saprospiraceae bacterium, assembly GCA_043768285.1. GTDB lineage: Bacteria > Bacteroidota > Bacteroidia > Chitinophagales > Saprospiraceae > JAAFJT01. Next base: position 1,749 of record JAYVKQ010000909.1, read on the forward strand.
CATTTTCAAAAGATTTGCGAGTTACAATATCACGCGGTTTGAGGTCATTGACCAATAAATACTTCATCGCTGCCCCAATTCTATCACATTCTTCTTTTTTATCACGCCCAACGGCAGGGTTTGACGCATCGCCTGGCAGTGCCATACCCATTGCCTCAATTGCAGAACTCATGGTATTAGCCGTGTACATACCCCCACACGCGCCCGCACCTGGAATAGCTTTATGTATTATTTCTTTAAATTCTTCATCTGAAATAGTACCCGCTACCTTTTCGCCTAAAAGTTGAAAAGCGGAAACGACATCTAATTTTTTACCATTGTGAAACCCAGGGGCAATTGTGCCACCATACACCAATATCGAAGGGCGATTTAAACGACCCAAAGCCATCATCGCACCGGGCATATTTTTATCGCAACCTACTACCGTCACCACGCCATCGTACCATTGGGCAGAAGCCACCGTTTCGATACTATCGGCAATAATATCACGGCTGGGGAGTGAAAAACGCATACCATCTGTGCCCATCGAAATGCCGTCACTTACGCCAATAGTGTGGAATATCAAACCGACCAAACCCGTTTCATTCACACCTTTTTTAATATCAATAGCCAGTCCGTTCAAGTGCATATTGCATGGATTGCCCTCCCAACCCGTAGAAACAATGCCTACTTGGGCTTTTTTGAAGTCTTCATCGGTCAAGCCAATGCCGTGTAGCATGGCTTGGGCGGCGGGTTGTGTCGGGTCTTGCGTGACGGCGCGGCTGTATTTGTTTAAATTTTCCACTATTGATTTTTTTGAATTAGGATGTTAAAGATAAGAAGGATGCTAAGGATAATTTTAAGCAAAAATACTTATGGAACATCCCGATAATATCGGGAGGGGGTAAATCCTTAGCATCTTTTAAATCCTTAGCATCCTAATTCAAATTCTAATTATACCTCAAAAGTAAAGGGACATTCCTTTTATAAACGGTTAATAAAAAAAGATGTTACGACCTTCAAGGATAGATAAAAAGATTTAAAATATTGATAATCAATTATTTGCACTAATCTATGAAAGGTGTTCAAATACTGATGGGGGTACTACTGCATATCAATATACACCTCAACCCGCCGATTAATCGCTCTATTCTCCTCCGAATTGTTCGGCACAAGCGGTTGAGTGAACCCAAAACCCTTTACATCAAATTGAATATCGGTAGAAATACCCATCGTCTTTAAAGCGTTGGCAACGGCATTGGCTCTGTTTTCAGACAATAACAGATTAGAAGTGGCAGAACCCACATTGTCGGTATGCCCTTCGATACGCACTTTGGCTTTTGGGTTAAAAAATAGCACTTTGGCAAGTTTGGAGAGTTGGTCGGTGGCTTCTGTTTTGAGTTCGGATTTTTTAAAATCAAAAAGAAATTTATCATTAAAATTGGCTTTTATCCTGCCCGTACTATCAGCTTGCATAATCGTTTTAACTTCATCTTCAAGCGGCTTGAGGTCAAAGGGTTTCCAATCTTTTTCAGTTATTTTTTTTGTTAAAAGTAAAAGCCCCATGCGCGTAGGAAAACCTTGAAAATACCATACCTTGATATTATGAAAGCCTTGATATAGGGCAATTTTTCCCTTTTTTAGGTCTTGAAATTGGTGAATACCATCGTGATTTATGACTTCAACGCTATCAATCCACAAACGCGAACCGTCATCTGATTTTAGTATAAACTCATACTCTGTACTGTCTTTCACCTCAAATTTGCCCGTATAAATAATGGCAAATGAGTTCATGTTATTTGGCTTTTTCGTAAGACCAGGGAAAGGGGCATCCAAATCTCTTTCCGAAATATTCAACGATTGGGTGTAAACAAAACCAATGGGTTGTTTTTGCTCTATATCGGATGTATAGCCCACATTTCTATCAAACTTGAAGGTAGAAGGAACAACAAATTGGTAAATCGTCCCCTTCAAGCCAATAAGAAAGGGTTTGGTTTGACCCAAATCGCTATTTTTGTTTTGAGCCAATAATAAGGTAAAAGGGCTTAGGAGGAGCGTAATGAATAAGGATTTCATTGTTGTTTTGTAAGATTAAATGATAAAATTTCATAACGCGTAACAAGGCACTTTAGTCTATTTTTTTATCCCAAAAATCCTATTTCAAATGAAAAATACTGAGGGGGTATCTTTTTTACAAAATTTTCGTTGCTTTGTAAAAAAATAAAAGGAATATGCTCGAAGATACAGATGGCACACACTCAACATTTAATAACCGTATAATACTACGGGTTTTCTTTGTTTTATTCGGTGCGATAGGGTTTATAATGTCGAAGTGCACTCAACCCGCGCCAAATGCTTTGCCCAGTAAAGCTAAACCTGTTATTGTAATCCCCACTGAAATGGTAAATATTAAAGGTGGCACATTTGATATGGGCGATACGTTCAACGAAACATCTGAGATTGGCGGTGAAAAACCTGTTCATTCGGTTATGCTAAAAAGCTATCAAATAGGCAAATATGAGGTGACTTTTGAAGAATATGACGCTTTTTGTGAAGCAACTAACCACCAAAAACCCAAAGACGAAGGCTGGGGCAGGCAAAAACAACCTGTTATCAATGTCAATTGGGCAGATGCAACAGCTTATTGCCAATGGTTAAGTGATTCGACAGGCAAAAAGTACCGCCTACCCACCGAAGCCGAGTGGGAATATGCTGCCCGCGAAAGAGGTAAAAAAATCCGCTTTGGTAATGGTAAAAATATTGCCAACGCTATCGACATCAACTTAGATGGTAGTATTGCCTACAAAAGAGACTATTCAGTTGTGGGTAGTTATCGAAATAAAGCATTGCCTGTTGATAGTTTAAAACCAAATGGGTTGGGTCTATATAATATGTCAGGCAATGTGCTGGAATGGTGTAGCGACTTTTATGGTAATTATAGAAAAGATGCTATCAACAATCCGATGGGCACAAAAGAAGGTTTGTATCGCGTGATTAGAGGCGGTAGTTGGCGCAATAGCCCACAAGGTTGCCGCGCGTCTTTTCGTGGATATAGTTCACCTACATTTCGAGGTTATTATTTGGGTTTTAGGGTTGCTTTGTCCTTATAATTGTCGTAGAATACTGAGGGGCTTAGGAAAAAATAACGTGCGCCACGTAATTTATTTCGTGGCGCACGTTATTTTTTCACCTAATCCCTTAAAATAGCACGTCTATCCGCTTATTTTTTCTTTATTTTCTTCAATTTATCCCGCAATTGGGCTGATTTTTTATAATCTTCTGAAGCCACCGCTTTTTTCAGTTCATAATTCAAACGGGTTTCATCTTCCATGGAGGTCATGGCAGCCATGCGCTGTGACCGTAGGTCAGCAAGCATAGCTTGTATGGATTTGTAACTACTCATGGGCGTAACGGCGTATCGTGCCAATTCGGGCGGTAAATCATCGGGTTGGGGTTGATTTTTGATGAGTTCTTCGTATTTTTTAGCCAAATCTTCTAATTCGGCAATTTCTTTATCCAATTTTTCGACATCTACTTTGCGTTTGCCTTTGCCACTTGCCCCAGAATTTTGCATACAGACGGAACATATTTTTTGAGACTCAAAGGTGGCAGCATTGAGTGTGATGGTCAATGGCAAATCACTTCTGCCGCATCTTGAGCAGTTCGGGCTGTCGTCAAGGCGTTTCAGTGTACCCGCTTTGAGTTTATCCTTCATATTTTCGATAAATTCCAAAGCCATTCGCTCCATTTCTAAGTCTGAGTACTCCTCTTCGTCATCGTCATAATCTTCATCTTCGTCTTCCATTTCTATCTCATTTGGCACGTCGGCAATGCCTACTTTTATTTGCCCTTGTTCCAAATCCATAATCGTATTTATAAGAAACCGACAAGGTTCTCCTGTTTTTGAATAGGCTTTTACAAGAAGGTTGAATGCGTCTTTTTTGTTGAGATGATAGTCGGGCAGATAATTGGCTATTTCATCGTCAAGTATTTCATAGCCTCTGTCCCAATCTAATTTTTCGGATTGGTCTTTTCTGAACATATCCAAAAAATCTTTCAGATTCTCTCGGGCAGTGTCACAAAAAAATAAGGCAGTAAGCTCATTGGCGTTTTCCGCTTTCTCATACAATGCTTTCCAGTCTTTCATTGTTTTTTATTTTAGTATGATTTACAAAATTCAAAATTAAAAGATGTTTCTCAAAAAAAAAAGAAATTACGTATATGATAAAACATATTTTTTTATAATATAATTTATTTTATTTACACAATTAGCTAAAAATATGGGAGACATAAACTTAGGTTAGCCACTAATTGCACTAATTTTCACTAATTTTTTTCTGTGAGATATTTTATAATTGGTGAAAATTAGTGCAATTAGTGGCTAACCTAAGAAATTATATTTTTTTTTAATATGTAAAAACCAACATTTAAGGTATTGCTTTTTCACTCAAAATAGGGCAAATTTGGAGGAAACAAACACCAGCGATGAACAAGTTAAAATTACTCTCACTTGGGCTATATTTCCTATTAAATGCCTCCTTTTGCTTCAATAATGTGGATATTGAAGCCCTTTCTTCCTTTTCGGGCAAATGGCGTGGCAAAGGCTATTTTATGAAAGATAAGGAAAAAGAAATTTTTGATATTACGCAATGGGTGAATGACCCACGCAATGAACGTATTAGTCTCTACGGTTTTACGAAATCCAATAAGAGTACGCATCTTGATTTTAATAAGTCCATTTTTATCAATAAAGAAGAAGCCAATGATTCTAAAAAGGTACAAATTAGTTTTTATTTAAAAGATAACTTTTTGGTACTCGCGCCCTTAGAGCACCCTTCGACTACCGAATGGCTATTCCATTTTGAAGATGAAAAAGGCGTGAAATACCGCTATTCGTGGACGCTTGAAAGCGATAATTTATGGATAGAAACGGGTGAAATGCAGGTTATTAAAGATTGGCAATTGATAAGTAAAGTGGTAATGACGAAACAGTAATTTTTTAAAAATCAGTCTCTAAATTATAGGGTACTAAATACGTTTTTATCAAAATGCCCTCTATGATGTCGTGGGCTTCTTTGATGTTTTCGTTGGTTATTTCTGTTTCAACAAAAACGAGGTATATGCCCGATGTTAAGCTCAGACTTTGGACATATTGCGCCAATTGTATCTTACCTTTTCTAAATTTTACAATATCGCTATATACTTTAGCTTCAACGACAAACTCTTGATGTCCTACATTAATCAACAAATCGGTGCGCCCGATACCCGTTTGGGCTTCGATATATGTTTTGCCATCTACCATCGTCAAAAACGCGGTTAGATAGGTTTCAAAACTATATACTAATGTGGCTTCTTTGAGGGTTGTGTAGCGTCCACGCTTATTTTTTTCTCTGAAATAGCGAAATTTACGCCGCAAAGCATACTTTTTATACCCATCAATCACCATATCAAAATTCAGAGAACCATCAGGCATAAAGTAATCATCAATATTGATAGTACTCCCAATTCTACCCGACTCGCCATTGATATAAGGATAAAAAGCAGCATATAAACACTTGCGATACAGAGGTACTAAAAAAGTAACAAACCCTTGTTCGTCATAGGTAACAATGCCATTTACATACAATTCTTTAATGACTTCACGATAAATTTGAAAAGGGATTTTGGTTTCCGTAAAAAGCAAGGTTTCTACGAAAGCACGATGTTTTTCGCCCTTATTGATGATATTAGAGACATTTTTATCTAAAGCAAATTTCAAATAGTTATTTTCAATAGCTATATAATCGGGATATTCTATGAGCATTTTACCAGCGCAACGCTCAACCAATTGCGCTGCAAAACCATTTACCAAACCTGGCTGATTGGCAGTTATGGCAGAAATTTTGGCTTTTACTGAGGGGTCAAATTGTTGTCCCGTTTCGCGCTCATGTTGGTTCAGTAATTCCATAGTTTCCTCGTTTGTAAAATAAGGCACATTCAAGTTATCCGCAATATTAAAAGGACTGGCATTGTCTTTCACAACACCCACGATATTGCTAACGCCAACTAAAATAACGGATTTTAAGCAATGGTTTTGGCGATTGTGATAAGCCTTGCGAATAGCGTGTAGAAAACTATTGAAAAACTGGGGGTTGATACCTTCAACTTCGTCAATAATTAAGACACATTTTTTATCATCAATCTTTTCAATTTTTTGAAAAATACTATTTATGGTATCTGTTTCAAAAGGAATTCCCCATTGAACGGTCAGTGCATCTTTTAAACAAATAATAAAATCTTCGAGGCTTGCTTCTCTAAAACTTTCAAAATTGACATAGCATACCTTATAACCTTCGCGTTGTAAATCATAAGCCAATAGCCTAAAATACGTACTTTTCCCCGTTTGGCGCGGAGCCCAAATGGTGAAATAACGACTATTATAGACCAATTCTTTGCCTTTTTGTATCAATTCGAGGCGTGGCAAGGTGTAATGCTCTTCCAGAATATTAGGCCCTGATGTATTGAATGTCCGCATATTGCTATCATTTAAAAGACAAAAATAGGTAAATTTTAGTAAATCGCTTACTATCTCTTTGCCTCATTCTCAATAATCCAATTTCAACTGTTCATTCTTTTTAAACCTTTCCGACTATTACCGTGTTAATTTGTTTCTAAAATAGAAATACGTACATTTGCCCTTGACGGAGCAATGCTAAACCGTTATTCACCATTTTCTTTCAAAAGTCATTATTTAATCAATATGCTACATATAAAAACACTGGGCGAACTCAAAGCCGCAGGGTATAAACCCAAAAGTATCAAGGACGAACTGCGCCATAATCTTATCATAAAACTACAAGCCAAAGAGACTGTTTTTAAGGGCATTTTAGGTTTTGAGCATACTGTTTTACCCGATGTTGAAAGGGCAATTTTGTCTCGACATTCCATATTGCTCTTGGGTTTGCGCGGTCAAGCGAAGACCCGTATTGCGCGTCAAATGGTGGATTTGTTGGACGAATATGTGCCCATAGTGGCGGGTAGCGAGTTGAACGATGACCCGATGCACCCCCTCAGTATTTTTGCCAAAAATTTGATTGCTGACAAAGGCGATAAGACCCCAATTACGTGGCTGCACCGCAAAGAACGCTATGTCGAAAAATTGGCAACGCCCGATGTGTCCGTAGCGGATTTGATTGGTGATGTGGACCCTATTTTAGCTGCCAATCTAAAATTACCCTACTCTGACGAGCGCGTTATTCATTTCGGTTTGGTGCCACGGGCGCATCGTTGCATATTCGTAATCAATGAGTTACCCGATTTGCAAGCGCGGATACAAGTGTCGTTATTCAATATTTTACAAGAAGGCGATATTCAAATTCGGGGTTTTAAATTGCGTTTGCCTTTGGATATTCAGTTCTGTTTTACGGCTAATCCGGAGGACTATACCAATCGTGGCTCTATTATTACCCCTTTGAAAGACCGTATTCAATCGCAGATATTAACGCATTATCCAGAAGATTTGGAAGTAGCGCGCCAGATAACCGAACAGGAAGCCAAACCTGCAAAAGCGCAAACAGATATGGTGCGTATTCCTGACCTGTTGCGCGATTTAGTTGAAGAAATTTCTTTCGCTGCAAGGGATAGCGAATATATTGACCCTAAAAGTGGCGTTTCAGCTCGTTTAAGTATCTCTGCCATTGAAAACCTTTATTCAGCTGCCGAAAGACGTGCCATTATCAACGGCGAAAAGCGCACAACGGCGCGGATTACAGACTTTTGGGGTATCGTTCCCGCCATTACGGGCAAGGTTGAATTAGTCTATGAAGGTGAACAAGAAGGCGCGTATGAAGTGGCGATGCGCTTATTTAGCGATGCGATAAAGGCGGTCTTTTTGCGCTATTTCCCGAACCCTGTTGAGCTAAAACGCAAGGCAGATAAAGACCCTTATGGTGTACTGAAAGCATGGTTTGCAGGTGGTAACGTCACAGAATTACTCAATGATGCCACTGATAAAGTTTTCAAAAAAGAATTAGAAAAAATAAAAGGCTTGGATAAATTGGTGGAAGAAGCCGAGATTGAAGATGCCGAAAAACACACATTCATGGAGTTGGCATTGCATGGCATGGCAGAATTTGAACTCGTCAATAAAGATATTCTCGAAAATAGTTTCTCATTCGGCGATTTGCTGTCGGGTATGCTCGATGATTTTAATGATAGAAGCAATTGATTTTAAAAAATAATAACTGACATTACGCAGTTGAAAAATTAGGTAAATAAAAAATAAAAACAGGTGGTAACTTTGTGAAAAAGAAATCAAAATAAACGGATAAAATCAT
>JAYVKQ010000910.1:0-9660 GCA_043768285.1 Saprospiraceae bacterium
TCTTGAGGATTGGCTCATCATTTTTACCCAATTTATCAAATATCTCTTTGTAAATAATTCATTTTCAACTACTTAGAAAAATAGTAGGGTACAGTATAAAATTACTATTAATGTCAAGTAATTAAAAAACACTTCCTAAATTATCATTTCTCAAAAACAATTGTCATTTTTACATTTAATTATTCTTCACCAAAACCATTAAATGACAATGAGAAATCTCTATAACTTCGCTTTGCCCGTTGTGCTTGTTGGCATTTTCATGTTGTGGGGTTCTAATCGTACCCCCTCAGAATCTTCTCAGATTTCGGATTTCGGATTTCGGATTTCGGAAAATTTGGGCGATACCACCATGACCGATGCCCAAAAACGACTGCCCGAAAATGCAGTTAAAAATCTCACCGTTGCAGAAGGGTTGAACGCACAACTTTTTGCGTCTGAACCGACTATCAGCAATCCGACCAATATGGATATTGATGATAAAGGGCGCGTGTGGGTTTTGGAAGCCTATAATTATCGCCCCGCTATCAATGGCAATCCGACCAAAAAGGAGGGCGACCGCATTTTGATATTGGAGGATACCAACGGCGATGGTATTGCCGATAAAAACAAGGTGTTTTATCAAGGGGCTGAAATAGAATCGCCTTTGGGCATATGGGTTATGGGCAATAAAGTGATAGTCTCGCAAAGCCCCTATGTTTGGCTTTTTACAGATGACAATGGCGATGATAAAGCGGATAGAAAAGAGATATTGTTACAAGGTATCAAAGGCGAACAACACGATCACGGTATGCACGCTTTCGTCTTTGGTCCCGATGGCAAATTCTATTTTAACTTCGGCAATGCTGGCGAACAACTCCTTGACCGCAATGGTAAGCCTATCGTGGATAAAGACGGTAAAGAGATTTCGTTGAAAAACTATAAGCAAGGGATGGTCTTTCGCTGCAATCCCGATATGACTGATTTTGAGGTTTTGGGACATAATTTTCGTAATAATTACGAGGTATGCGTGGATAGTTACGGCAATATGTGGCAATCAGATAATGATGACGATGGCAATAAAGGCGTGCGCATCAATTATGTGATGGATTATGGCAACTATGGCTATACGGACGAAATGACAGGCGCGGGCTGGCAAGTGAACCGCACCAATATTGAAAAAGAAATTCCGCACCGCCATTGGCATTTGAATGACCCGGGCGTTGTGCCTAATTTATTGCAAACGGGCGCGGGTTCGCCTTGCGGTATTGTGATTTATGAAGGTAATTTACTGCCAAAGCAATATCGCAATCAAGTTATTCACGCCGATGCGGGTCCCAACGTGGTGCGTGCTTATCCCGTTCAAAATCGGGGCGCAGGTTATACTGCCAAAATGGACAATATTTTAAAAGGTGATAACGACCAATGGTTTCGCCCAAGCGATGTCTGCGTAGCTCCAGATGGTTCACTTTTCGTTGCCGATTGGTACGACCCAGGCGTAGGCGGACACCAAGCTGGTGACCAAAATCGTGGGCGTATATTCCGCGTTGCGCCGAATAATACACCATATAAAATACCAACCTACGACTACTCAAATACTGAGGGGGCATTAAAAGCCTTAGAAAACCCGAACCTTTCTATCCGTTGGAAAGCGTGGACGACTTTACATAATATGGGTGAAAAAGCTGAAACTGCACTTGCCAATTATTACAATAATGCTACCGATAGCCGTATGAAAGCGCGCGCGTTTTGGCTGTTGGCAAAAGGCAAAAACGGGGCAAAACATGTAGAAATGGCAGCAAAAGGCACTGATAATGGCTTAAAAATGGCGGCAGTCAAAGCAGCAAGACAAGGCTGTGCTGATGTAATTGCTACTGTAAAAATGCTTAAAGAAAGTGATAATCCGCAAGTTTTGCGTGAGTGCGCATTGGCTTTGCGCCACCATACATCGCCCGAAGCCCCCCAATTGTGGGCAGACTTGGCGATGCGCTACGATGGGGCAGACCGTTGGTATTTGGAGGCATTGGGCATTGGCGCGGATAAACAATGGGATAGCTATTTGGGCGCGTGGTTAAAAACGGTGGGTAATCCCGTGGCGGGTGGCTCGGCATATCACGATATAGTGTGGCGGTCAAGAGGAGAAGCTGCCCCTGCCCTATTAGCAGCGTTGGCAGCCGATAGCAAAGTGCCTTTGGAAAATCGTTTGCGTTATCTCCGCGCTTTCGATTTTAATAAATCGCCTAATAAATCCGCTATTTTAGCCACATTGGTTAAGGAAAATGGCAGCTCTCAACCAGAATTGGTAAAAACTGCGATGCGCCATTTGGAAGCGGATTATGTGAAAAGTAACCCCGAAATTAAAAGCATATTGCGCACTTTAATGGCAAATGCGCAAGGCAATGACTATATGGAATTAGCTGACCGCTATCAATTGCCCGAAGAAAATGCGCGCCTATTTGATATGATACAAAAAAGCGATAACAACCGCAAAGCAGCCGATGTTTTATTGAAAAATACTGAGGGGGTCAAATTATTTAAGGCAACTATTGCCGACACAAAGAAGGAAGCCGAAGCTATCAAACTATTGGGTGCGGTACGCGGCATCGGTGGCAAAATACACTTGGATATGCTTCAAGCAGCCGCTTTTGACAAAAAACGCTCAATGCTATTCCGTCAAAGGGCGATGGAATATCTCGGCGGTAGTTGGGGCGGCGAGGATTTGGTTTTGAATTTATTGAAAAATAATAAAATAGATAAAGCCTTAATTCCCAATGCAGTACAAGGCGTAAGTAGAGCATGGCGTATGCCCGTGCGTATAGAAGCCTCTAAATATTTATTGGGCAATGGCAGCAAAACAGGTCGTGCAATACCCGCAATACCTGAGCTACTAAAAATGGAAGGCAATGCTGCAAAAGGTATCAAACATTTTGAAAACTATTGTTCAAATTGTCATCAAGTGAATGACAACGGAACAGATTATGGTCCAAAACTATCTGAAATTGGTTCAAAATTACCGAAAGAAGGGCAATATCTCGCTATACTCTATCCTAATGCAGGTATCAGTTTTGGCTACGAAGGTTGGCAATTGAGCATGAAAGACGGTTCGGGTATATCGGGCATCATAGCGAGTAGAACGGAGAATGAATGGATGGTGAAAATGCCAGACGGCTCATTGAAAGGGTATGCAGTCAAAAATATGAAAAAACGCGAACAAATGACTAATTCGCTCATGCCCTCTAATTTTCAAGATGTGATGAAAGATAGCGAATTGGCAGATTTGGTGGCTTATTTGATGACTTTGAAAAAATAAAATTAAGCAAATGTTCGGGGAACTTTGAAAGTTCCACGAACATAATGGCGGTTCAATTCTATTATTCTACAAAAAACAATAACTATGGGTAAGTACGATAAAATTATTAAGGAGAGTTTATCAAAATTGATAATTCCATTTTCAAAACGTTTAGGTATAGACATAAAAAATATGGAGGTTATCAAAGACAAATTACAATATACAATAGAGCGAGAACCAGACTTTTTAGTAAAAGTCAAGCATGAAAATAGTTGGGATGATTATGTTTTGCAATTGGATTTTCAAGTGCCAAATGATTTTACAATGCCTGACAGAATGTTACTCTATCGCAATCTCATTAAACTTATTTTGAACCTAAAAACAAGGCAAATTGTTATTTATATGGGTAATGAACCATTGACGATGCCGTATATAATCCAAGAAGAAAAACTTTACTTTGAATACGAATTGATAGATATACGCAGTTTCAGTGCTAAATCATTTTTAGAGTCTAACATTCCAGAAGAGGTACTCCTATCTGTTTTAGGTGACTTTGAAGATGAAAGTCCAGACATTATTATAGAAAAAGCCTTATTACGATTAAAAAAGTTAGTAAAAAGGCATGATAAATTTAAAAAGTACGCTTTTCAGTTGCATGTTTTCACAGGATTGCGTAAATTGCAGAGAATTTTTCAACAAAAAATAAAAGCCATGCCATTAGTTTTTAATATAGATATAGAACAAGACCCAATTTATATTGATGGACTTGAACAAGGTATCGAACAAGGTATCGAACAAGGTATCGAACAAGGTATCGAACAAGGTATCGAACAAGGTATTGAACAAGGTATTGAGTTAGAAAAAATTGCTATGATTGAAAAATTCCTTCTGAAAAGTGAATTGTCTATCGAGCGTATTGCTGATTTTGTTGAGGTCACAACGGAGTACGTTTTAAACGTTAAAAAGAGGTTAGAAATAGAAAATAGAATTTAACTACAAAAAACACTGAGGGGGTACTTCTAAATTGGAAGCACCCCCTCAGTATTTTATGTGTAATGAACGCTTTTCTCGCAAATAGCTTGATTAATTGGCGCAGAGCACATATACTGATTAAGGCTATGTAGGAATCGTTAAGTTAACAACATATTTGTCTGTCAAATTTTGCACATCTAAAGTATATTGATTAGGATAACTCAAATCCAAGCGCCGTTGCACATTTTGCAAGCCAATACCTGATTTCTCTTTAGTTTTTTCGTCCTTTATGGGCAACTGACTATTCTCTACAGTATAGTGTAGGGTTTTACCATCAACGTCAATTTTAATTTTGACCCAAGCATTTTCAGCACTATTGCTGACCCCATGTTTGAAGGCATTTTCTAAAAAAGTAATCAAAACCAAAGGCACAATCTGCACCCCCTCCGTATTATCGCTTGTTTCAAACAAAATAGGCACTTCGTTATTCAATCTCAATTTTTCCAAACTAATATAGTTGTGCATATACTCAATTTCTTTTTCTAAAGAAATTTTGGCGGTATTGCTGTCGTATATCATATAGCGCATCATCTGCGAAAGTTTGGCAATAACTTCTGTTGTATTGGGCGAGTTAGTGAATGCCAAATAGTATAGATTATTTAAAGTATTGAACAGAAAATGGGGATTGATTTGGGCTTTCAAAAAACGGAGTTCGGCAGTGAGTTTTTCGTTTTCTAATTCTTTTCGTTTGGCTTCAAGTTCGAGCCAATCTTCTACAAATCTCAATATAGCAACAAAAAAAACTATAAATAAAGTATTGATTGTCAAATAGATATAGAAACGCTCGGTATATAAAAACCTAAGCTGTTTTGAAAAACCATCCATAATATATTGCTTGCCATATACCATTGCTGTAATAACCACGGCAAACGGGATACAAAACTCTAAGACATAACGCCCTACGTTTTTATGTTTTAAAAAGCGCGGAAAAAAGTAAAAGTAATTGATATAAGCAATTACCATCGTCATGGCAACATGAAAAACAGCATCGCCCAATAGGTCTTCAAACTCCCGCTCTGCCCCACCCCTGCGCGGCATACTGATTTGATATAAAAAAAACGTAAAATAGACACACCAAAATAAGAGGTGGATGAGGAATATTCTACGGCGTTGAAAAAATAATTGCATGGAAATGATGGCAGTTTTTTACTGATTGTCTGGAATTAAACACAATAATATACAAAGGTATAATTATGTAATATAACGCCTTTTTTAATTATACACTTCGGCATATTTGACCGATAACTAAGTCAATATACTCAAAAGAGCCATTAAATACTGAGGGGGTGTTTATTATTACATCAAAACACCCAATTATCGAACAAATGCCCGATTTGTCGAATATTAAAACCTAAGTGTCTATTACCGCGTTACAGTTCGGCGCATAGGTAGTTCCTTTGCATTTGTATTCTAAATCAATTACCCGATTCGTTCATAATTATTATTAAACTCGACTTTTCAAAATGAAAAAAATTCTCTTATTATCCCTTATTTGTTTTAGCCAATCATTAATGGCGCAATTTCCTGGCGGCGGCGGTGGATTTGGCGGTGGCGATAAACGCTCAAGCAACAATCAAATGGGAGGCATGAACCAACAACAAGCCAAAGGCATTGGTAAAATTACAGGTTTTATTCTCGACTCAACAACCAATAAAGGCGTTGAATTTGCCAATGTTGCTTTGTATAATAAGGCTACCAACAAGTTGATAGATGGTGCTGTTGCTGACGAAAAAGGCAAATTTACCCTCGAAGGCTTAGTAGATGGTACATATAAATTGCAAATCTCCTTCTTAGGCTACGGCAATAAAATCATTGATGATATAAAAATGGTGCGCGAAAAAACCATTAACTTAGGTAATATCCAATTGTCAGAAAGTAATAACACCCTCCAAGAAGTGACAGTGACGGGTCAAAAATCTTTAATTGAAGAGAAAGTAGATAGATTGGTGTATAATGCTGAAAAAGACCAATTGGCAAAAGGCGGTGATGCAGCGGATGTGCTTAGAAAAGTGCCGCTTTTGCAAGTAGATTTAGATGGCAATGTGTCTATACGCGGCAGTCAAAATATTAAAGTTTTGATTAATAATAAACCCTCAACGATTGTAGCGAGCAGCATCGCTGATGCCGTGAAAATGATACCCGCAGATATGATTAAAACGGTAGAAGTCATTACTTCCCCTTCTTCAAAATACGATGCCGAAGGTGCGGCAGGTATTGTGAATATCATTACAAAGAAAGATAAATTGCAGGGCTATAACCTCAACGTAGATTTAGGCGCAGGACTGAGGGGGTCAAATTTGGGTTTAAATGGTAGTATCCGTGCAGGGAAATTCGGTTTACGTTTAGGTGGTCATGGTCGCGCTATGTACAATGATAGTGAAACAAATAACGAACAATTTACAACTGTTAATAACATACAAAGCCGTACAAGCCAAAAATCATTGGGTTCAGACTTAGGTGCTTTTGGTCATTATAATTTAGGTATGGACTATGATATTGATAAAACCCAATCTCTTTCGGGTGGTATTCGCTATGGCTTACGCGCTATGAACCGTGACCAAACCCAAACGACTGATTTATATACCGATAATATTTTAAAAAGTAAAAGTATTAGAGATATTATAAGCGTCAATAACTCCAATAACTATGATATAAATTTAGACTACTTGCTCACGCCAAAAGCCCAAAACGAGTTTAGCATATCTACGCAGTATAGCCGCAATGATATGGTTAATGATTTCAATTCTAACTTTGTGAATGATAATGGGTTGATTTTGAACCGATTAAAAAACGTCAATTCAAATTTAAACCAAGAAATCACACTACAATCGGATTATCAAACACCGATTAGCGACAATCAAATCATCGAATTTGGTGGTAAAGGGATTTTGAGAACAGTAAATAGTGATTTTCAATATCTGAGTGCATCTGATGCCAATTCAGAATATACTATTGACTATAAACGCCCCGCTGGTAAGTTGGATTATGGTCAAAATATCGTAGCTGGTTATACATCTTACACCCTATCTACGCCCAGCAAATTTACGTTCAAAATAGGCGCACGTTTTGAGCACACTGCCATTGAAGCCACGCAAGATGCTAAAAATATTGATATTCCTGATTACAGTAATCTCGTACCAAGTATCAATATTTCAAAACCTCTGAAAGGTATGACAACCTTGAAATTGGGTTACAATCAGCGCATCCAACGCCCTGGTTTGCAACAATTAAACCCAAATATCAGCCTTTTGAATACACAAGATATTACACAAGGCAATCCTAAATTAAGACCAGAATTGACAAATAACGTAGAATTGGGTTTAAGTACCATGATTAAGAAAACGTATATCAATGCTTCGTTTTTTGGTCGCTTAACCAATAATGCCATCAATCAAGTACGCCGCCCAATAGATACCATAGCAGGGGCACTATTGACAACTTTTGAAAACATCGGCAAACAACAAGGCTTCGGAACAAACGTATTTGCCAATGTTTATTTGACCAATACATGGTCTATCAATGGTGGTGTTGATATGTATTACACGTTTTTAGAAGGTCAAACAACGGGCATAGATGGCAAATCGCTTACCGCTAAAAACAGTGGTATGAACTACGGAGGTCGTTTGATGACGCAAGTGCAGTTGAAAAACGGCTGGGGTTTACAAGCATTCACCTTCATGCGTGGTAATGAAATTCAATTGCAAGGTTCAAGAGGTGGTTGGGGTTCATATGCCTTGGGCGCGAAAAAAGATTTTAATAATAAAAAAGGCAGTATCGGCTTAGGTATTGAAAACTTCGCAGCCCGTGGTTGGAACATTCGTTCTGAGTTTGTGTCACCTCAATTTACACAAGTGAGCAATAATTTGATGCTTAACCGCAATATTAAAATCAATTTTTCCTATAAATTAGGTAAAGTAACCTTCACTGATTCACGCAAAAAAACAAAATCGGTCAATAATGACGATGTGAAAAGTGACGGCGGCGGCGGCGGCGATATGGGTGGCGGCGCACAGCAAGGCGGTGGTGGTGCAGCTCCGCAAGGTGGCGCAACACGTCCTCAAAGTGGAACGCCTACACAAGGGGGTAAACCCGCAGGCTCAACAGGACAACCGCAACAAGGACAGGGTCAAGGCGCACCTCAACAAGGTAGCAATCCAAACTGGCAAGGTCGTCCGCAAAGTCAAGACACAACTAAAGGACAACGCTCAAATTGGAACGGACAACGTCCACAAGGTGATGGACAACCACAACAAGGACAAGGCAGACCACAAGGCGATAAGCCTAAAGGAGAAGCCCCTACTGGTACGAAACAAGAGACACCAACAACCGCGCCTAAGAAAGAAGGGGGGAATTAATTACGAGGTTAAATATTCGTTAAAAATAGGGAGGGCGTGTACTTTAAAGACCTCTTTACCGTCTAAAATTACGTTGAATAAGATGTAGGCATATTGCTTATAATTTTTCGCTTAACAATTTTTTTAATCAAATTAATTAGTAGTCTCTTATGAAAAAAGCAACTCTTTTCGCCCTTTTTGTGGCATTAACAACGGCGGGTTTCGCACAAACCACTTGGGGATTGGACAAGGCTCACGCTAAAATGACCTTCACCGTAACACACTTAGCTATCTCTGAAGTGGATGGCGTGTTCAAAAGCTTCGACGCTAAAATTACATCTTCAAAAGAAGATTTCTCTGACGCAACCTTTGAATTGTGGGCTAACTTGAAAGAAGTTACTACAAATAACGGTGGTCGTGATGGACATTTGCAAAAACCAGATATGTTCGACACTGCTTCAGACTCAACAATGACATTCAAAAGCACAAGCATTACTAAGGTTGCTGACAAAAAATTCAAACTTAAAGGTGACTTAAAGCTAAAAGGCGTAACCAAATCTGTCGAATTAGATTTGACTTTGATGGGTACTGCCGTAAACCAAAGAAGCAAAAAAAACATGGTCGGCTTCAAGGCTACTGGTTCCGTAAAGCGCACTGACTTTGGCGTTGGCACTATGCCAGCTTTAGTTGTGAGCGAAGATGTAGAACTACGCGCCAGTGGCGAGTTTGTTCAGAACTAATATTATTGTTTCTAAATACATATAGGCTGTTGAACTGCGCGTTTAACAGCCTTTTTTATACACAGCTAAGTGACGTAGTGATTTGAAATCACCTTGTCATTATTATCACCCTACCCTTTTCTACATATTTTGGTTCTTAGACATTTTTTGTGGCGATGTTCCGAATTTTGAGCGTTCCGAAAGGTGTCAGACGCTTCCCAAGCTGTCCATTACACACATTTTTTAGACATATTATGTCACTACGTGAGTATCGAAAAGAAGGAGAAATTGCATTATTATAAACATTTTG
>JAYVKQ010000911.1:0-6461 GCA_043768285.1 Saprospiraceae bacterium
TCTTGAGGATTGGCTCATCATTTTTACCCAATTTATCAAATATCTCTTTGTAAATAATTCATTTTCAACTACTTAGAAAAATAGTAGGGTACAGTAAAAAAAATCAAAATATCTTTATGAAAAACCTACTTTTTACCTTATTCACACTCTGCCTATTGGCTTTTAGCAACTATCAAGAAAAGCCTACCTTATATATCATCGGCGACTCCACCGTCAAAAATGGTAGTGGCAAAGGCTCAGATAGCCTTTGGGGTTGGGGTTCGGTCATTCAACCACATTTTGATACCAACCGTTTGACCATTCAAAATCATGCTATCGGTGGTCGCAGCAGCCGTACTTTTATCAGCGACGGGCGTTGGGAGCGCATCCTAAAAGATTTAAAATCAGGTGATTATGTTATCATGCAATTTGGTCATAATGATGCGGGTGCGCTTGACGATACTGCTCGCGCAAGAGGGACTATCCGAGGAATTGGCGATAGTTCAAAAACGATATACAACCCTATCAAAAAAATAACTGAAACCGTTTATACCTATGGTGCGTATATGCGCAAATACGTAAATGAGGCGAAAGCAAAAGGCGCAATACCCATTATTTGTTCACTCGTACCACGCAACGATTGGCATGAAGGCAAAGTCAAACGCTCAAAAGATAGTTATGCACAATGGGCACAGCAAATAGCCGAACAAGAAGGCGCATTATTTATAGATTTGAATGAAAAAATCGCTTTAGAATATGAGACATTGGGCGATACTGCCGTCAAGCAGTTTTTTCCAAAAGACCATACGCATACCAATTTGGAAGGAGCAAAACTCAATGCGCAAATCGTAGCTTCTGAAATTAAGGCTTTGAAAAATTGTACTTTGCAAGGGTTTTTGAAGCAATAATCTCATAAAAAACATGAAACACTCCTAAGTTTAAAAACAATTAAATTACGTCACTACGTGACTAAGAAAGCTTTTGGGGTAGGTACTTGTTATAAACATATTGTCGCTAACGCGACATGAAGTTAGTGCTTTTTCATAGACCCGATAGGGTCTCAATGTTTATAACAAGTTCTAAACCCGAGAACTTCCTCAGTCACGTAGTGACGTAATATAATTGTTTTTAAAATTAGGTATGTCTCATTTTTTTCTAACTAAATATCTCCCCAACGTGTTGATCTATTTTAACACAAATTTTATCCAAGGGCAAATCATTGGCATCGCGTCCAAAAGGTTCTTCAATTTCTTCGGCAATCAGTTCTAAACTTGCCATTGCATAGAAGATGAACACCACCACAGGAACAAGGTAATAACTCAAACTAAATACATAGGCAACGGGCAAGGTCATGACGTAAAAAAAGATAAATTTCTTCAAAAACATACTGTACGAAAACGGAATTGGGGTATTTCGAATGCGCTCGCACGCGCCACATATATCCGTAAATGAGCGCAATTCTTCATTCAAAAATAGGAGTTGTTCGCCCGA
Organism: Saprospiraceae bacterium; assembly: GCA_043768285.1. Taxonomy (GTDB): domain Bacteria; phylum Bacteroidota; class Bacteroidia; order Chitinophagales; family Saprospiraceae; genus JAAFJT01. Next base: position 1,471 of record JAYVKQ010000911.1, read on the forward strand.
AAGTGTACCGTTTTTATGTAGAAAATGTATTTTTTCAAATATCGTTTGCGCCACTTGATTGGGGATATGCTTTGAGGTATCGGGCTTGACGACCATATTCAAATCTACGTCAAATAGTTCGATGCGCGTATGGTCATTACGCAAGTGGTCGCGCAAGGCTTTAGCATAATTCGGAATGGCATATTTGAAAAAAGTACGGTCTTCTTCGTTGGTCAATATGGGCGATAGTTTTAACGCCAAATTACGGCTGTTATTGACGAGGCTGCCCCACAGTTTGCGCCCTTCCCACCAACGGTCATAGGCTGTATTGGTGCGAAAAACCAAAAGTAAAGAAATTAAAACGCCCAATAAACTATGAATAACCGTGATATTTTGTAGGTTTTTCTTTTCTACATTCAGCAAATCAACCTCTACGTAAGCGACTATGCCCGAATAGACCATTATCGCCAACATCAATGGCAGCAATTTACGGAAAGTATCCGTTTTGGGAAATTTGAAGATAAAAACGAACCACTCTTTTGGATTGTAGGCAATCATAATTTAATGGATAATGTAAAATAATATACTTTTTCGCTAAACGAAAAATGAGGAATTTTAATACCGCCTTAGATAGTTTTAGGGGAACATAAAGCGAAAGGAAAATCTATTTTTATCAAGATTACTATCCACTTGTACTTGGGTCATGTAGTTTTCAAGAACTTGTTTTCGTTCTTCTGGTCTTTCAAAATCATTTAGCCGATACAATTCACATGTTTTAAGAGCTCGGTCTTGATTGTATTGACTTTTCGCAGGATTAGGTTCAAGTTCACCTGTTGAATAATTGAAAATAAAATAATCGTCGAATTGAAAACCCGTAACATCATGTTTTAATAATCGCTTATCAAACGCCTCTCCTTTTTTTTGACAATTAGGACAACAAGGAAATAGATTACCCCAATAGTAAGCGAGTAAAAAATGTACAGACTTGGGTTTGAAATGCTCAATGGTAGCACCTATCTGCCTCAGAGGGCGTTGGTCACAAAAGGCACAATGATTTTGAGTATCATTAAGCAATTGAGTTAAAACAGTTTCATACCCCTTTCCCCAGCTAAATTTGGCATTTGGGTTTGTTTTTTTACGTTTTTCCCAGTTTTTTCCAAGTCGTTTGTAATTATCTCTTAGAATATAGGGAGTAGTTGAACGGTTAAAAGGAACCATATTAGAAGGTTTCGTTTTTAATTTTTTGAAGTTGCATCACCTCCAAAGTGATTATGGTTTCAATTTCTTTACCTTGTCTTACCAGTTTATTTATCAATTGACTAAAGGCTTTTCTATCCACTTCGGCTCCATTTTTTTCAGCTAAAATACGATTTCTCAAAACGTAAAATTCGTCTAATTGCTTCTGTGCTTCGCCCCCAAATTCTTTATCAATACCAAATATAGTGCGTAATATATGGCGATAACTCCGACCATCTTCTGATTTGATAGGAGGCAAATTAATAGCGGTTTTGCCCTCCAATTTCAATGGATGTATCCACGCGCCATCTACCGAGTTAATAACAAATGGCGAATGTGTAGAAATAAAAATTTGAGCGTTTTTGAAGAGCTTTTGAATAACAGGCAACACTTTTCGTTGCCAAGCAGGGTGTAGATGTACCTCTATTTCATCTAATAAAAGAATAAATTCTCTTTCATTAATCGGCAAATTATCTTCCCATTTAACTTCATCCATCCGCATTAGTAAATCACCAATCCAACTAATTAATGCTCGCAAACCATCAGGTAAAGTATCAAATTCTACGAATTGCCCATCCATATTTACAAGTAAATCTGTTGGCTCCAATTCAAGATGAAACTTAATTGATTTGCCAATAACATCACTTATAATTTGTTCTATCAAAAACATTAACTCGCGGTATTCTTTCCCTTTCTTCTTTTGCTGAAAAGCAATGGCAGATTTAGAAAAACAGTTTGCAAGCCATTGGTTAAAATTCGTTTTTTTATCGTTAATTTTAAAAAAATCAGCGGCATTTTCCAAGGGGTTCCAACTTAGTTCTTCAATGCTATTTATTCTACTACTTTCAATAAAACGGTAGCCTGAATAGGCAAAAACAGCAAAACTATATGGCGTTTCAGTATCAACAGCACTAATAGCATTTTGATACCTATTTATTTTTTTTCTAATATCTAAGTTTCCTAAATTATTACTTGGGTCATCAATTAATCCACTATGAACCTGATGACAATGCGAACATCCATATGCCTTAATAGATAAATTTTCGCTACCAATAAAACCAATAATATCGCTTTTGGGAGAGTTATCAATATTGTCTCCATCATTAGAGCCATTAAAATAATGAAATCTTTTTCTTAATTGTTCTTGGCTTCGATTTTCAGAACCATGCTTTTTCCCTGCACTAAATAACCCCGAAAGGGCATACAAAACCGTACTCTTCCCACTCCCATTTTCCCCTGTGAAAATATGAATTTCAGCACAATCTTTTGGACGTTCTTCCGGAAACTCGAAGGTAACATCATCAAATACGCCTATATTTTTAAGTTGTAATTTTGCGACTTTCATTTTTTAGTTTTCTATTTGAAAAATATATACCCGTAAAAGTAAGTAATAACGTAAGAAAATAAACTATTTTTATTTTCATGAAGCAAAAATAGTCTATTTCCTTATTCAAGGCAATTATACAGCTTAATACGTATCCCCCTCAGTATTTTGTATAAACATAAAATTAGTAAACTCTTTATCTAAAAAATAAAAATATCATCTACATTGCAATCGAATTACAACCACCTATTATGAAAAAATCAAACAGTCTCTTTCTTTTTATTTTCCTATTTCAAATTACCCTTTTCGGGCATATTGACGGTTGGCAATGGAAACCCAATTTACTTTGGGTGGATAATTTGCGGACGATGCCCACACCCAATTATCAAGTACAAAAACTGTTTTCTACCAACAAAGGCACGCATATATTGCCTATTTTATATAAAAATAAAGAAGTAGCTGCGGGTCAAGACAGCCTATATGCCTCTGCCGTTTTTGATAAAAATACAAACGAGATTATCATAAAAATTGTAAACGCTTCGGCAAAAACGCAGCAAGCGGATATACAATTGGAAGGCTTAAAAACGGCGTATATACAAGCTGCATACACGCTATTGCAAGGCAACCCTGATGCTATCAATACTTTTTAGACCTCTCCTTTGTCATGCATGCAACGTGATAACAAATGTTTTTATACAAAGAACGCATTTTTTACCAATAGGGCTACCCCTGCCTTAATATCGCTTTCTATATCTCGGTACATGGCAAAAGCGAAAATAATCCATTTTTTACACTAAAATATTTTGCAAATAAAAAATAAAATCTAACTTTGTAATTCAAAGTTCTTTTTAAACTACAAAATCTATTATCATGGAAAACAACTCAAATTCTTTTTTTGATAAGCTCAATACTTGGATGCGTAACTCATTGACATTCAAGCTATTCACGATTGGGTTTCTGATTTTAATATTGTTGATACCCATTGCGATGATACAATCCATCATCAATGAGCGCAAAAACCTTCGGGACAACGCTACCCAAGAGATTAGTTCAAAATGGGGCGATGACCAAGTGATTGGCGGTCCTGTCATTTCGATACCCTATCGAGAAACGGTTAAAAACAATGAGGATAAGACGGAAAAAACGGAAGTCCGCTATGCGCATTTTTTACCCGAAAAATTAGCCATTGCGGGCGATATTAAAACCGAAAAACGACAACGCGGTATTTATACCGTTGTGCTATACAATTCTAAACTACAAATTGAAGGGCATTTTAATACCTTAGAATTGGAAAAATTGGATGTTGCCGCGTCTAAATTGGAACTCAATAATGCTTTTATCAGCCTCGGCATCAGTGATTTGAAAGGGGTGCGCGAAAAAATGATGCTGACGCTCAACGGCACAGAATATGCCCTCGACCCGGGCGTGACTTCTAACGATATTTTCGCTTCGGGGGTCAGTATTCCCGTCAAAATCAATGCAACGGGCGGTATGGATTTTAAATTGACGTTGGATTTAAACGGCAGTTCAAGCATATATTTCCTACCTTTTGGCAAAGAAACCAATGCCAATTTGACCTCGCAATGGGGAAGTCCCAGTTTTGAAGGTTCATTTTTGCCCGATGCGCGGACGGTGGAAGCCAATGGATTTAAAGCCAATTGGAAAGTGTTGCATTTGAATAGAAACTATCCGCAACAAGGCACAGGGTCTTTTATCAGTACGGGTGAAATAGACAATAACATAAATAATAGCCGAAATAACGATAATGATTATGCTGTCGCTACTCAAAACAATGGCTCGCACGCCGCAGAGTTTGGGGTGCGTTTGATGCTGCCCGTTGATGAATATCAAAAGACCATGCGCTCGGCGAAGTATAGTGTCATGTTCGTGATATTGACTTTTTTGGTCGTATTTTTCTCCGAAATACTGAGGGGGGTGCGGGTTCATGCCATTCAATATCTATTGGTCGGTTTTGCGATTTCGCTGTTCTACCTATTGCTACTATCGTTTTCGGAACATTCTTCTTTCAATAAAGCCTATTTGATTGCTTCGGCTGCCATATTAGCCTTGATTGCGTTTTATGTTCATGCCATATTCAAAAACCCAACGACTACGCTTATTATCACGACTACCTTAGCCATTTTGTATGGTTTCTTCTATACGCTTTTGCAATTGGAGGAATATGCTTTATTGCTTGGCAGTTTGGGTCTGTTGTTGATTTTGGCGGGTGTTATGTATCTCACTCGGAATATTGATTGGTATAATATACGGGCAAAAGCGTAGATGGAGTAATGTGTCTAAAAAAAGCCCCCTCAGTATCCAACACTGAGGGGGCTTTTCGTTTACAGACAACTTGTGGATAATACTCTTTAAAAAGTCTCGTTATTCATTTTTTCTAATATCTCCACCAATTTTTTATCATTTCCTGCCTTAGTTACAGCCTTATTCATTA
>JAYVKQ010000912.1:0-8519 GCA_043768285.1 Saprospiraceae bacterium
CACAAATCAAAATACCTTCATTGGCATCATAAAAATAAATTATGTTGGGGAAAGTTGTGGGTTTATAAGGCATATCTTGCCATGTTGCACCTGTATCAACAGTACGTCTAAAATTAAAAGCAGGTGCATTATTATCAGATGTAAGTAAGTAGGCTGTTTTATCATCATACGGGAAAATACCAATGAAATAAGCATTGACATCATCAAAAAGCACATTGGTTTTGTACGTTTTACCCCCATCAGACGTTCTGATAGATTGCATACGCCCTGTTACGCTCGGAAAGCCACCATAATTGACTGTCGTTGCCCACATGGTATTTTTCCCTTTGGCAACGGGATAATAGAGCATATTATCTAAGGGCGGTAAGGTTTGTTTTTTCCATTGCGCAAAAGAAGCTGTGTAGCACAAAAGGATTAAAGTTAGTGTAAAAATAGCTCTGAAGTGTAGGGAATTCCTCATTGTAATGGATTTGTTTTTTGTTAAATGAATGATTTTATAATGGTGTTGTCGGGTGATATATGCTTTTGAAACCTTGTTTGTAGAGGTTTAGGATGAGTAGATGTACGATAGTAGATGTACGATGTACGAACTGTAATGTGTTCATAATCAGTATATTATGAAATATAAAATTGTCGATTATTTACATCTAACTACTTAGCTCTACTTTGGCACTTTATAAATCCCGAAGGGATTGAACTTAAATAGCTTTTAGTTCAACGCTTTTAGCGTTGTGTAACTCACCCACCGTTTCCCCGAATTTCATTCGGGGTTATTCATGTTTAATCCCTTCGGGATTTTTAGAGTGCCAAAGTAGAATTAGGTCTTTGTGTAGATATTTGCTTGGGCAATTTTTGGGTATGAACAATAAAATAGGTGGAAAGTCATGGTCAATTGACCACGCTTCCTGTTTTTTCGGATTATACTTTCTTTTTGTTTAAGATTTACAAAAGTGTGTGAAATCTACTACAGACACATCACCTTAAATAGTGATATGTATAAATTAGAAGAAAAAATTAAAGACACATAAGTTTAATTGCTTATGTCATATTATTTGATATAATTATTTTTGAAATCATTCTACAAAAGTAAGCTAACTATCGCTTTATGAATTGTAAAAAACCGAACTAATGTTGTGTTTATTCATATAAATCATAGAAGAAAGTATTCACTCGTAGTGGGGCATCGGTTGGTACTATTTGTTGTAAAAATGCCGTAGGCGATTGTCCTGTGTAAGATTTAAAATCCCGAATTAAATGCGATTGGTCGTAGTAGCCATAATCATATACCATTTTTGACCATGATACTGAGGGGGTCGTCATGGTGTCCAATAAGAGGGATTTGAAACGGGTAAGCCGTGCAAATTCTTTTGGCGATAAGCCTACCTGTACCAAAAACTGTTTCTCTAACCAACGCTCGCTGATATGAAATTTCTCCTCCAATTGTTTGACTTGAACTATTCCTTTATGGCGTTCAATATAATTCATGACAGGTGTCATATCCTTAACTGAAAAAGGAATATGTAAAGCACTAAAATATTGTATAAAATACTGTTCTACCAATTCTAAAATGGAATTTATATCAGTTTTGCCATGCAATTGGTCAATCAAACCATCAAAATAGGTATGCAGCCCCAATGTCTCGAATGAATACCCTTGATTGACCATTGAAGTCGCACTTTCTTTTAAAAAATGATAGACCGTAATGGGTTTTAGCACCAAGCATAGTACGTGTGTACCAGCAAATACTTTAGCCGACAAGGGCTTTGTAATCAAACCACCAAACCATGCTTGGTCTTTATAAAACATAAACTTTTTTTCTGGTTGGTTTACGAAGTCAAAACCTATTGTCTTATTGTTACAACTATCGCCAATATTAAACATCAAAACGGAGTCTGGTTTTGCTGTAAAAATAGTATCAAACGTTTCACTGTGCGTGAGGTGCATGATACCATATGTGCTAACATACCGCTTCAAAAAGGGATGTACTGGATGTGCAGAAAATTGTAACATAGTTTTTTAAAATTCTTCTTTGAGAATATGTGTAGAATCCAATAAATACTGAGGGGGCTATTAATTAAACGTGCCCTCGAAATTTAGCGCAATACCTTGAAATGTTATGGTAACGCCACTTTTGGATATTTTTACGCTACAATTTTACCAAAAGCCAATTGATTATATTTTGATTTTTGAGGTCATATTTTAAAGGCTTACAAAAGTATATGGATTGAAAGTCTGTCGCCTCACCAAAACTGGTGAGAAAGTGTATTTGATTATAAATTAAGGGGTTTTATATAGTAAAAAAAAACGATTTTGAGTGAGTGATGGTAATTTTTGAGTGAATGGTCATATTTGACGGTTAAGAGAAATGGACTATTTCAATTTAATAACCTTTTCCTCAATCGCCTTCCGCACCACCTGTGCCCTTGAATGTACCCCCAACTCCGAATATACTGCCTTGATATGTGTATTGACCGTGTTTTCAGACACGTTCATTTCGTTCGCAATTTCACTCGTTGCTTTGCCATCTACCATTTTTTCTAAAACCACGACTTGGGTTTTCGTTAATTTATATTTCATCTTAGGTTTTTACCTTTTAATGGAGTTTAATTTTCAGCCTTATTCTCTTAATGCCCATATTACATAGAAGGTAACACTTTTTTTTATCATTTTTTTCAACAATATAAAAAAATCTTATTTACCTTCATTCTCAGATTTAGAAGTGTTACTTTTTCAACGAATTTACCATTAATAAAAGCAAGTGCTTTATGACAGATAAAGAAGCGTTTGAACAATTGAAACATGGCGATAAAGAAGCCTTGGCTTGGGTTTATACACAATATAGAAATGCTTTTGTCCATAAACTCATGGGTTGGTGGTACAATTGTGACGAATTTGACGCACATGAAATTTACATCGAATCTGTTGCCCGCTTAGCGAATAAGGCTACGGAATTGAGAAGCAATACTGCCCTTAAAACCCTTTTGTGGGGGTTTTGTAAAAATGTGCATAGAGAGTTTAAAAGAGGGCAGCTAAGAGAACAGAATAATATTGAAAAGTTTTTTGACTATAACAACCGCATAAGCCACGAGCCACAACAGTCAAAAGGTTTTGAAGTGAAAACCGCTATCGAAGTTATGATGGATGCCTTAGATAACTTAAAAGATGATTGTAAAAAAATACTTAAAGCACATTATGGTATTCAAAATATATCTGACATGAACACAAATAGCAAACCCCTAACAGACGAAGCCATTGGTCAGCTTTTTGACCCACCAAAGTCGGCAGATGCCATCAAAATGAAACGCCGTCGCTGTGAGGAAAAATTAGGAGAAATCGTTCTATCAACTTTAAAAACAAATTCTAATGGGATTGACTGATACAGAATTGGACATTTTAGAAGCCTATTGGAATAAGACGCTTTCCAAAGAGGCATACAACAAAATCGAGCATAGCTTGGCGCATAACAAGGATTTTGCTCAACAAGCCACCGCTTATTTTTTAGCCATTTCTGCTTTGAAATCCGCTAATAATGTTCAAAAAAATGCGTATTTACATCAAGTTGATGCCAATATGCCCCCTATTCCGCCTTTACCTTTTTGGCAAAAAAGGTCGAGTGTCGTTGGTGCTGCACTTGTGAGTGTTATTGCTTTATTTTGGTTTTTTTTTCCTATTACAATGCCTCATGAGGATACCATAATGGATACCTATTTTAAACCTTTTCCAAATATAACTGCAACAATGGGGGCAGAAGATATAGGTAAAAAAATGCAGGATGCCATAGATGCTTATAATAAACAAGATTTTAAAAAAGCGGCAACGCTCTATGCACCCGTTTTTGAAAACACGAAGGATTCTATTCATTTGTTTTATCAAGCGGTTTCGCTATTAGGCAGTGGTCAATTGCAAGCGGCGCAACCCATTTTTGAACAAATACAATATTCGAATACCTTACCCGCAGAAACGGCGCAATGGTATTTAGCTTTGATTTATACAGAAACCCAACAAAAAGAAAAAGCCTTATTCATGCTTCAAAAGTTCGCCAATACTGAGGGGGGGGGCGACATGAATGAAAAAAGAAAAAAAGAGGCTCTTGAGTTGATACAATTACTGAGCAATAAAAAATAATGGACTAAAAAGTGTTACCTTTTAGTTCTTTTATGCATTAAGGAGAAATGCGTTTTTTTATACTATTTTTCACAATATAAAAAATTTAATACTATGGCAGAAACAGTAGTTTTAACAGAAACAAATGTGCCAACAGGCATTCGTGGTTCTGGTCTTATTTTGAAGACAGCAACGATAAAATCAATTGAAAGTGAATGGGCTGGTTTCAATCAATTATTTGGTATTACCGAAATTAATGGGAGGCAATTATATTATTTTAAAAATGGAAGTGATGAACCATTAACATATAAATCCTATTTCGAAACCTATATGCATATTCCAAATAATTTTTCTTTTTTGACAGGTCAAAATTTGGAAAATAGCATTCCTATCGGAAATGATTTTCCAACAAACAATTTATTGCCAATATTCGTTAAAAATACTATGAGAACAAAGAATACTGACATCTGCAAGGGGTTGGAAATGGCAATTCCAATAAGTAAAGAAATTACTGTTATGTATAAAATAAAAGATGGTGGTACACCCACCCACCCACCCCTTGGTTCTGGTACTATACCAAGTGAAGGAAGAACGACTTGTGTTCAGCCGATAATGGGAGCGAATAAACAAATGGTTGTTTTTTCTTCTACTGAAAAAATACCTTTGCCTGATTATGATAATATTTACGAAAAATATCCTCAAGCAAAACCCCAAGCAAACAACCCTAATTATTATATTCCCACACTGATGCCGAATCTATCAATATGTTTTATTGTAACACCTGATAAGGCGCTGATTCAAGAATGGGTTATATATCTTAATAATATTCCTAATCCATTTTCAGGAGCGGTTGACCCAGAGGTGCTTCCAATTGATAATTGGAAATGTTTTATCGCTTTTGTAGATAAATTACCTGATCAAAATCTCTCTATTAATGAATTTCATTTGGCAAGCGATGATAAGAAGTTTAGGTTAAAAGGCACAAGTCATGGCGGTATTCGATTTATCGAAAATCTTAATTTAAAGCGATAATCCCTGCCCAATAATACGGATGTGCTAAGCTTTTATCTTCTACATACTTCAAGTATTGACGTTTTGATACGCATAAATGTTGGGCATAAGAGGTATAGTTGGTATTTTTTATGGATAGATTGCTGTAAAAACGGCTCATCAATTCGGCATTCGTGCTATTGGAGACCGACCATAAAGTAGCCACCACATTAGATGCGCCTGCTTGCAAAAAAGAACGGGAGAGGGAGTAAACACCCTCTCCTGTTTTACTATCACCCAAAGCCGTTTCACAAGCTGATAATACAACTAAGGATGTATTGAGGGAAAGGTTTTGAACTTCAAAACCCCATAAAGTATCTCTGCGTGGCTTAATTTTGAACCAAATATTATTGTCTTGTCTGTTTTCAGGATTGCTCTGTGCATGAAGCGATAGATGTATTATATTATAGGCTTGTGTGCTTGTGATTTTGTCTAAAAACCTTTTTTTAGTACAACTGGCGAACATATTAGCTTCGACTTGCGACTTTCCAAACGCTTTTTCAATGGCTTCAATTTCTTTTTTTGAATCCTTCAAAGCTCCTTCCCCCTCAGTATCACCATATGTGAAACACAACACCCGCTTGTTTTCCACGCCTACATGGTTGTTTTTACGATTTTTTTGATACATTTTCCACGAAGGTGAATAACTTATTGTTTCAAATTTATTGAGCAGAAAATGGGGGTCTTGAAACGTTTTTAACTGCGTTGTTGTCACTAAGGCTTCGAAGGGAACGAGATGCAAAGCACGGTCAGGTATAATTATGAGTTTTTTTGTCTTAAATAGTTCTTGCTCAAAGGGTGATAATAGCTTTCGATACAGCTTGTGGGCTGTTGTTCCATAATTATTGGCAGTGGATTTAATATGCTTGACTTCTGCAAGAAATTGATTGATTAAATTATCTAATTGTAGCGTATCGGTTTGATGGAACAGCTTTTGGGTAGGACTAATATACAGCATATGGATTTTACTTCCCGCTAAACTATATTCAATAACAGCCTCATCTGCCTCTAAGGTAGCTTGTACTTGCGCTACTGTTGGGATAGATTGATTGATATTGTTTATCAAAAAACCATTGGACGTTTGCTTCAATGCTTGCATAGCCGCCTCATATTCATTTTGGGTTTTTATGATTTTATCCGCTAAATCTTTATCCTGCCACCCTTGGTTGTGCCGCCATTTCAAAAAATTTATTTCTGTTAATAGTTTTCTAATTGTATCAGGCAATTGATTGTTATCTCTAAATAGTAAATAACCTTTCATGCGTTCTGTAAACCTAAAAGCATAATCAAAATAGGTCGTATCTTGTTGCACCTTTGACTGAGGGGTTGTTACAAATTTTTGATGCAACCACCATACTGACTGTAAAGCATTTGGATAAAAATTGTCTCCAATTTGACTTTGAAATGTTGAAATAATATCTTCATCTGAAGATTTTATACCAGGAAACAATAAAGAATCAGCTAATACATAAGCTCTTAAAGATTGTTTTAGCGTTACCTTATCTTTAGTGTCCTCAAATTTTACTAATAATGTATTTGCTACCTGCATTATGAAAGAACTTGGATTATAATATTGGCGATAGTAGTTAGGTACAAAGTAGTTTTCTATATTGAGTGTTTTATTAGTAAAAGGTGTTTTATAAAATAAGTCTTTATGCAAATATAGAAGCGCAGAATCGTGTTTATGCATTTGAGTATATTTGTCAATTATGATGTAAAAAGTTTCCTCTATCAAACGATAATTAAATGTAGTATCTTTTTCATGTTGTTGAAAAAAAAGGACATAACAATCAAGCGTTTTCCTGTAATCATTTACCACCTTGTGATAAAAAAAACCTCTTAGTCGTTCTGGAAAAGCAAAATAATCAAACCCTTGATTTTTAACAATTGTTTCTAATTGAGCAAGCATCTGCCAAAATGCGTTTTCATTTTTTTTATGAACATAATTAATAATTAAATCTCGATAAAACTCTTGTAAACGGGGATGGTTTGTAGATTTTGTAAGCTTAATAGCTTCTAAAAATAAGGCTTCTGCTTTATCCAATTGCTTATTTTTTTTTATAAGATTACCTTGTAAGCATAATAGTCGTGCTTTCAAAATGGTGTCCGCATATGGTAATTTTTCTAATCTTTTCAACCCTCTTTCGGGAAATGCCTGTCCAAGTACATGGTCGCGTTGAAGTATAGCAATTGCCCCCATAGCCAAATCATTTTCAGCAGAATAGGGCAGTAAGGATGGATTGGACTGAAATATATCATTCGCCAAACGAATATTATAAAAAGCAATCGTGCCTGTATCCGTAAATCTTTCATATTCTAAAAGACCCAAACCCATATGCGTCAGGCAGGTTGCGACTTTCAAATGATTATTGCCATAGATAGTGCGATAACTGGCTAAGGCTTTTTCAAAATATGGTTTTGCTTGATAAGGCTTAATAAGATGATTGTATAAAACGCCTTTATTGAAGTTATTGTCAGCCAATACACCTTGCTCTTGTAAATTTTGAGCTTTTATAAAAATATCTGATTGTTCAATCCAAATTTTACCTACACTATCTTGGTTAGTCTGCAAATAAGAAAATGCCAATTGATTGACAATATAGGCTCTTTCTGTTGGCAGCAATCCTGGATTTTGCCACAGTTTTTCATATGCATTGGCTGCTTTTAGATAATCTTGTTTATATCTAAAAACATCGGCTGACTGTATTAGGGGGTTGATATTTTGGGATTTATAGGGATAATCTTGTACTTCGAGTGTGAAAGAAGGGTTGTCTTTGCATGACATTATATAAGCACCCATTATCACAATAAATACTAAAAACAATAACCCTGTTGATGGACGCATTAGATAAGATTGAAGTTTAGTAAGGCGTGTAATTTTTCATAAAATTAGATTGGCTAAATACAGGTCTATTGGTTTGTTTTGTAAAGATAAAGTTATCAAACTAAAAGCGGGAATAATTTGTGTAAAAATTTTTCTGAAAATAAAAAAGAAGGATAATAGATTATGCGTACCCCTCAGTATTTTAGTAATATAAAAGCCTTTCCGTAAGTCGAAAAGGCTTTTTGGTCCCTACTCGGAAAAATTAACAAAGGTTTTTCCATCGTAACGGCTCAAACCAAAGCCTCTTGTGCCAAACCAAAGATTTCCGTCTTTATCTTCTAAAATACTACGCACTGAATTGTTGTTTAATCCATCAGTCGTTGTATAATTTTTAAAAGTTTTTCCATCATAGGAGAAAACACCGCCTTTATCTGTTCCGAGCCAAATAATGCCCTTTTTATCTTCTAAAATAGTCGTTATGCCATTGCTAACAAATATGTCACTTTCTCCAAAACTTGTAAATATTTTCCCATCATAGCGA
>JAYVKQ010000913.1:0-3482 GCA_043768285.1 Saprospiraceae bacterium
TTGTAAAGCAATTTACAATAGATCAATGCAGCGACCGTAAAGTTACTTTTTTTTCTCGATATGACAATAGTGACTTTTTGTTTACTAAACCTTTGTCAAGCAGTGACATTCGGCAAATTAAAGAACATTACTTTCGCACTAAGTTGACGACATTAACTTTTAAAGTATCCGATACGTTACCCCCTCAGTATTTTGATGAATAGCGTTATCTTCTAAAGCCACCACGTTGCGGCATCATCGGCATTTTGCCCATCGAAAGGGCGTGCATCATCTGGCGCATTTGGTCAAATTGCTTGATGAATAAATTAATATCTTCCAAAGACTTACCCGCGCCTTTTGCAATCCGCTTTTTTCGGCTCAAATTAATGAGGTCGGGGTCTTTGCGCTCTTTCGGGGTCATGGATTGAATTATGCACTCAATTTTCTTGAAATCATCGTTGCTGATGTCAATATCTTTAGCCATTTTACTCATACCCGGTATCATATTTATCAACGATTTAATATCGCCCATCTTCTTAATTTGCTCCATTTGGCTGATAAAATCGTTGAAATCGAACTTGTTTTTCTTGATTTTCGATTCAATACGCTTGGCTTCGGCTTCGTCAAATTGCTCTTGTGCTTTTTCAACGAGAGAGACAATATCACCCATGCCCAATATGCGTTGCGCCATACGGTCAGGGTAGAAAATATCCAATGTGTCCATTTTTTCGCCCATAGAGACGAATTTAATGGGCTTTCCAACGGTATATTTGATAGACAATGCCGCACCACCGCGTGTATCACCGTCCATTTTTGTCAGAACCACGCCATCAAAATTCAAGCGGTCATTGAAGGCTTTTGCAGTATTCACGGCATCTTGACCCGTCATAGAGTCCACGACAAAAAGCGTTTCGTTGGGCGAAATAGCGTCTTTCACTTTCGAGATTTCATTCATCATCTCTTCATCAATCGCTAAGCGACCAGCCGTATCCACAATCAATACATCGCAGTTTTGCTTTTTTGCTTCAATAATGGCGTTTAAAGCAATCTGCACAGGGTTTTTATTTTCAATTTCTTTATAAATAGGGACGCCTACTTGCTCGGAAAGCACTGTCAATTGGTCAATCGCGGCGGGGCGATATACATCACAAGCGGCTAACATGGGGCGTTTTTGACGTTTCGTTTTAAGGAAATGAGCCAATTTGCCCGTAAAAGTAGTTTTACCTGAACCTTGCAAACCTGCAATCAAAATCACAGTTGGGCTACCTTTAAGGTTGATACCCGCCGTTTGACCACCCATGAGGTCGGTCAATTCATCGCTCACAATTTTAATCATCAACTCGCCAGGGCGCACGTTTTTCAGTACATTATCAGTACCCATTGCGCGGTCTTTGATTTTATCCGTAAATTCCTTAGCTATTTTATAGTTTACGTCCGCCTCGACGAGGGCGCGGCGAATGTCTTTAATGGCTTGCGCTATATTGAGTTCGGTAAGTTTACTCTCCCCCCTCAGTACTTTGAAGGCAGAATCGAGCCTTTCGTTAAGATTTTCAAACATGGCGTTACAAAATTATTTTATTGACTATCAAAATTTTAAAATGAAATATAAGCCCCAACTATGGAAGGCTCAAAAAAGGCTGCAAATATAGTAGAAACTTGCAAATTTAGGAAGAAAAATTGGCGTAGTAAATAGAAATGGCTCAACAAAAAATGAATTCATTTTTGTCAAGCCATTATGGTGTACTGTTATGCTAAGTAGATGTACGATAATAGATGTACGATGTACGACTTGTAATATATTCATTATCAGTGTACTATGAAAAATAAAATTGTCGATTTTTTACATCTACCTACTTACGTTGTCGTAATTATTTAGCATTAGCAGCCTTTTTAGGCGTTTTTGTAATGGCAGATTTAGTTACCACAGGAGCAACCTTAATGGTTGTTTTGGTTGTACCTTTTTTGACATCAGGTATCATACTACCCATACCGACGGCGGATTTAATAAAAGTGCCCCACGTCAAATTGTCTTGACCATTTTTGTGTGCCAATGCTTTTTCGATAGCAAAGTTTGCCGCATTTTCAACAATCCAATCAAAATTCTTTTGACCTACGGAGTGTATATCAGCATCGGGTGCAGGGTTACAGAAGTCTATGGCATAAGGTACACCATCCACAACGCCAAACTCTACCGTATTGAAATCATAACCAAGTGCGTGGTTCAATTTCAATACATATTCTTCCACTTTTGCTAACAACTCGGGGGAAGATTTTGTATCCACAGCATAGCGCAAATGGTGCGGATTGCGGGGTTCATACGGCATAATGTGTACATATTTACCGCCCAGACAGTAACATCGGAAGTATTCCTCAAAAATAACTTCTGATTGTAGCATCATGACCAACTGCCCTGTTTCAGAATACTTATCAAAGAAATCTTCCATATTATGGATTTTGTACACACTTTTCCAACCGCCACCTGCATGGGGTTTCATGTAGGCAGGAAAGCCGACATATTTAAAAATGGCTTCCCAATCCAAAGGATATTTCAAGTTGCGGAATGAGTTAGCACTTGTGTCATCGGGCATTGTTTTAGAAGGCAAAATGACGGTATTGGGTACGGGTACGCCAATTTTCATAGCCAAAGCATTGTTAAAAAACTTTTCATCAGCTGACCACCAAAACGGGTTGTTGATAACGGCAGTACCAGAAATCGCTGCATTTTTAAGGTAGGCACGATAGAATGGTACATCTTGCGAAATACGGTCAATAATCACCGCGTATTCAGTGGTTTCGCCTTGCATGACTTTGTTGATGGATACCGCTTCAGCGATAACGCCTGGAATTTTTTTCTCGTTTACGCGCTCAATGAACGCCCAAGGGAAGGTATTTTCTTGCCCGAATAGAATGCCTATTTTTTTCATTTTCTCTAATTGGTTTCAAATTTTAATTATTGGTTTAATAAAAAGCTGTTGAGGATATTCAAGTGTGTTTGAGAAGAAAAAAAATAAAGGTAAGAAGTATAGTGTGTTAAAAATGCTGTTTTTTATTTTATTGGTGCAAAATTATAGGACTTATTGCGATATTTGCAAATCTTTAATAAACTATTTTCAAAATAAAATTTTATAAAAATATTTTATTAATATAAAAATAAAAATATTTATTAAAAAACAATGGCTTACGCAAAATAATATTTCTATTTTTTTATTTATACAAATAGCAACGCTTTAATACAACCTATATAACAAATGAATATTTTTAAGCAAATTATTACAACTTTGTCCGAGAAAAATTCCGAAATGGCTAAAATATCTACGGTGCAACTCAACGTACCCTCTCAATATCTCGAACGCAGTGTAAGAGTAGATGTTTTTTTACCCCCTCAGTATTTAAAAGATAAAAAACAAGTTTACCCAACTATATTGTTTAACGATGGTCAAGATATGCCTGCTTTGGGTATGCTCAATACTTTGACGCAATTATATAAGGACAATGCAATTCCT
>JAYVKQ010000914.1:0-3317 GCA_043768285.1 Saprospiraceae bacterium
TACAAATATGGTATCCCGCACCCAAGCGGTTTCAACGTGGCTTCTTTCGTTTTTGACCCCAACGATTCGAGCGAAACTATTGGCAGACGTGGTTTTATGAATTTTATTGAAAACAAAATACCGCGCAATAGTTTTGTGATGATTTACACAGGACAAGCCAACGCTCAAGCCAATTATAATCCACAAAATTGGCTACGCGATTCCATTACTTTTGGCAAAAATATATTCCAAGTGCTTGAAAAACAAGGCGCCATGCGGGTGCGCGAAATGCTGACAAAAGGCTCTGTGCCTTACCTTTTTGTCTATCAAAAAGATAGGAATAATGTCATACGAGAGCGCATCACAACAGGCTATGAAGATGTTATTAAAGAAAATTTTTCCATCATCGGGCGTGGTAGGCGGGGTGAAATGGCTTCTAAAATAGTGGGACCCGCCGAAAAATGGCAGCATATTGAGTTGCAATATCAACTCTCTGCACTCAATCCACAAAACGATACAGTATCGTGTACGGTAGTAGGTATTGGGTCAGATAAAAAAACCGAAACTGTGCTATTGAGCAATATCAAAGCGGATAATATCCCTCTTTCTGATATAAATACCGCACAATATCCTTACATAAAACTCATTTTCAATGTCAAAGATTCGCTCACACGGACGTGTGCGCAACTCAAACATTGGCGTGTTTTCTACAAAGGATTACCCGATTTAGCCGTTAATCCTAATGCTTTTTATCAATTTCAACGCGATACGATGCAAGTGGGTGAAACTTTCAAAATGGGTGTTTCGGTGGAGAATATTAATGAATATGCTACAGATAGTGTCATGGTGCAACTCACCGTGACAGACGAAGGCAATAAGGAAATTAGTCAAGTGCAAAAGATTGCCCCCCTCAGTATTGACAGCGCGAAAGTCGTTAATTTTTTGCTCAATACCAATGCTTTGTCAGGCACGTATCGCACAGCGTTTGAAGTCAATCCGCGCAATGCACAACCAGAAGTTTTTACCTTCAATAACTATATCCAAAGCCGTTTTTATGTAGAAAAAGATAAGAGAAATCCTCTGTTAGATGTTACTTTCGATGGAGTTCGGATAATGAACAACGATATAGTGTCTTCAAAACCGTATATCAACATCACCCTCCGCGATGAAAATACGATATTAGCTTTGGCAGATACGGCGTTGTTTAAAATGGCTATCGAGTATCCCGATAATAGCCGAAAGACGTTGTTTTTCAACGACCCTACCCTCAATTTCACGCCAGCAAAATTAGATGTAACGGGTAAAAACAACAAAGCAACCATTGATTATCGCCCCACTTTTGCCACCGATGGCACATATCGCCTCATCGTGCAAGCGCGCGACGTAGCCGGTAATGCTTCGGGTAGTTCGGACTATACTGTTGGTTTTAAAGTGATTACAAAAGCGCAAATTTCTAATGTGTTACCGTACCCCAATCCATTTTCTACGGCAACCCGATTTGCCTATACGCTCACAGGTGACACACCCCCTCCCTATTTCAAGATACAAATTATGACCGTTGCGGGTACGATTGTAAGAGAAATCACGCAAAACGAAATGGGGCAATTGAAAATAGGCACGCACCTAACAGATTATGTCTGGAATGGCACAGACGAATTCGGTCAAAAACTCGCCAATGGCGTATATCTCTATCGCATAATTGCTAAAAAAGCGGATGGAAAAGCCTATGAAATGTATGAAACAGGAACTAACCAGTATTTTGATAAAGGGTTTGGGAAGTTGGTGATAATGAGATAAAAATACTGAAGGGGTATCGTTTGGAAATATGCCAAAAGAGCCATACATTTGTAAAAACAAAACAAACGATTAGGTAAAAAACAAAACTATGAAAATTGCCAACCCAATTTACGATGCCGTATTTAAATATCTAATGGCTGATATTGATATTGCAAAGGATTTACTATCCACCATATTGAAAGTCGATATAGTCTCGTTAGAAATACAACCACAAGAGTTACCCATTAATATTTCAATGGGTATTACCATTATGCGCATTGATTTTAAAGCGAAAATTCGATTAGCAAATGGTACGTTTAAGATAGTATTGATAGAAATTCAAAAAGCGAAAAGGCACTTCAATGTCTTGCGATTTAGGCGTTATGTTGGCAAAAACTATCGAGAGACGGAGCAAATCGTGCAGGCGAGTGGCCAAGTCGAAGAAGTCAATTTGCCCATCACGACAATTTATTTTTTGGGCTATAAATTAGACCATATTGAGGTCCCCGTTTTAAAAGTGGGACGTATCTATCAAAATGCCATTACAGGCGAAACGATAGACGCGGAGGAAGAATTTGTTGAACAATTATCGCATGATTTATATGCGATACAAATTCCAAGATTGACAATGAATGTACAAACGGAATTAGAAAAAATGCTTGACATATTCAGTCAAGATAAATACAAAACAAACGAAAGCCACGTATTGGAATTCACAGGGGATACTAAAAACCCCAAGATTGCACGTATGCTCAAACGCTTAAATAGTGTTTTTCTGGATGAAGAAACATTGAGAGCCATAGAAGCAGAAGAAGAAATTGAGGGCGAGATGGATCTATTGAACCGAGAAAAAGAACTATTGAATCAAGAAATAGAAAAAAGAAATCAAGAAATAGAAAAAAGTAAAAAGGCTGAAGAAGAACAACGCAAAGCAAAGGAACTTTTAGCTATTGAAAATGAAGACTTGAAAAAACAACTTGCACTTTTTCTCAAAGAAAAAGAACAAAAATCATAAAATATTAAGCCCTCATAAGTTACAATACCTATGAGGGTTTTTAATTTTATTGTGACAACTGCACCACCAACATCGCCCTATCTGCCGACACCACTTTATCTAATCGAATAAATATGCCTTTATCAACTTCAATGGGTTCTGCCAATTTGAGTTTGTCTTGAACGTTGTCCATTGCTTGCGCCCAAGCATTGAGGCTACTCAGTTTGGGGGAAAGGGTAGCCAGAAGTGCAAAATTTTTGATGGCAAGCACTTTCCAAAAAGCATCTTCCATTTTTGAAAAATTACCCATTATCTCGAAGGTATATTGCTGGGTGATGGTATTGCAACCCGATTGCTCTACTTCAAGCAGCAGACCATTTTTGAAGGTCACGAACTCAATACCCGTTTTTTCTTTTACTTCAAAATGGTGCTTTTTCACCATCTCCATTGTGTCACTGAATATGGCAACAGGGTCGCCATATTTGCATTTGCCCGTTTCAGATTTGCACGAAAACAAAAAGAGGAGGGATAGTATTGCGGTAAAAAAAAGTGCAACGGAACGCTGTTC
>JAYVKQ010000915.1:0-11421 GCA_043768285.1 Saprospiraceae bacterium
CTTAGTGATTGTGGAAGTTTTATCGGGTTCTACACAAAAATTTGATAAAACAACCAAATTTGAAATGTACCGCACCATTCCGACTTTTAAAGAATACGTTTTGATTAATCAAGATAGAAAACACGCCACTGTTTACACCAAACAAAAAGATGGCAATTGGTTGTTGAGAGATTATGATGGCGAGGATGCAGTGGCAATTTTATACGCTTTACACAATTGCCCTTTGCCTTTGAGCCGCTTATATCTCGGTTTAAAATTGAAAAAATAAGGCTTTTTTGTACAAAAATACTGAGGGGGTGCTTTTTCAACATGGAAAAGCACCTCCTCAGTTATTTAATTTGAATTTGTGAGAAGCCTTCTCACAAATTCAAATTAAATAAAAAGTTCAAACGAATTCAAATCATTTTCCCTATATTTGCCTAAACAATCCATCATCCAAAAACAAACAACAATGAAGCAGCACACCACCCTTTTCACCCTTCTCTTTTCTCTTTTCACCACCCTGTCTTTCGGGCAACAATGCCACGACTACGCCTGTGTCATCGCCAAAGTTGAAAAACTACTCAAACAGACACAAAAAGACTATGGCTTAATCCTCGATAACCTCGATTCCGCAGAAGGCTATCCCAATAGCAAGCCAGAACAAATTCGCAAGCTGCGGCGGCGGGTGTTTGGGGCGATTGAAAATGAAAGAAAGGAGGCAGTAAAACAAAAACAAATTACAGAACAAAAATCAAATGAACTTGAAAAAGCCAACGCTAAAAACCAGAAAATTATCAAAGCTCTATACTTTCATAAAGATAAATATGCCTTAGTTTATCAAAAAGCAGAACAGTTTGTTTATTTGGTAGATGGTTCAGGAAGTTATTTAGTAGATGGCTCAGATAGAGCTTTGGGTGAACTTGGTACAAAGCAAGGCTTCTATTTTATAGATAAAGAGGGTAATCCAAGTTTAAAAGACGAGATGTTCGTAATTGCTTTTCCTTTTGATGAATCAATTGATTTAGCCAGAGTTAAAGTCAATGATACTGATTCTTCCTATTGTTTTTTAGACACATTAGGACAAACCTATCCTTTGGCCACAAACCCAAAACAACTTAATTCTGATATTACAGCTGTAGATCTAACTGGGCTTCAATTAGAAAACCTACCATCAAATATTTTTGAGAATGTACAGTTGAAAATCCTTATTTTACGCTTTAATTCTTTAACTATTTTAGATTTAAACATTCCCAAATTAACTAATTTGATAAAATTAGATTTGAGAAAGAATAAAATCAGTCAATTGCCTAATGAGATTGCTGAATTGAAAAACTTACAAGTGTTATATTTGCAGGGAAATCCAATACCTCCGAAGGAACAAGAAAAAATAAAAAAACTTCTCCCAAACTGCAAAATAGAGTTCTAATCAAAACCCACCATGTCAACCATACTAATCGCCACAGCAAACGACAAAAACGACAGTTTGCACAAATTAGAAGAAGAAGGGAAGGAAATTCAAAGGATATTGAATAGTGTGCTGCGAAAAAATTATGATATTGTCTTGTTGCCCCATGCGACAACGGAGGATATTACTAATGTATTGAATTTACTAACTTACAAATGTTATTATTAGACAATAATCGCTTGACAAGTTTACCTAAAGACTTCTATAATTTGTCTAATTTGCGTTTTTTAGGTTTAAATAACAACCAACTGATAAGTTTACCCATTAATTTTACTAAACTAAACAATTTGGAGCTATTAACTTTATCAAGAAATCAATTAACTAATTTACATGATGATTTTCATAATTTACTAAAATTAAAAAATCTGTTTTTATCAAAAAATCAACTTACAAGTTTACCTAAAGATTTTGCAAAACTATCCAATTTAGAAATATTAGATTTAAGTACTAATCGACTAACAAATTTACCAGAAGATATTGATAAACTGGTTAATTTAAGAGCACTTAGTTTGAAAGAGAATCTACTTACAAACTTTCCAAATAATATATGTAACTTAAAAAAAATAGAGGCATTAGACTTTGATAGAGATAAAATAAAAGAAATCCCCGATTGCTCAAAAATTCTTAAAAAAGAATAAGTTTAAAAGTCCAGTTCATTTAGGTTTTGTTGCATAAGTTAGCTCGTTAGCTTCTGAAGAAGCGACACGTAATATTCAGCACGTCCCAGCTCGTTTAGGGTTTGTACAGTAAATTGGCTCGTTAGCTTCTGAAGAAACGACACGTAATATTCAGTACGTCTCCAGACGTGCGTGTCCTATCTAATTAGGTTTTTACCAAATCCGAGTAATGGGATAAGCATCAAAAGCATCATCACTTGAAACAATAGACATCGTTTCGATAATAGCTTGAGCGATAATGAGGCGGTCAAAAGGGTCACGGTGAAAAAGCGGCAGCCGTTCATTTTCAAGAATGTGTGGACGCTGAATATCAAGCGTTTTGAACTCATTTTCAGCCACTTCGTCCATAAATTCAGAGAGGGTTAAACCATTAACAGATAATTTGCCAAGATTTATTTTGATAGACATCTCCCAAAAAGAAGCCATACTAACAAAGCATGTGTTTTCAGAATCCTCAATAGCAGCCCGAGCCGTTTTGCTCAATAGGTTGTTGTTTTCAGCAAACCAAATAATGGATTGCGTATCAATAAGAATTTTCATTACATATAGTCTTTAAAGTCTTCAAGTGGTGCATTAAAATCAGCCGACATAGAAAAACGGGCTTTGCTGAATCCTGCACGACGACGTTTGGGTTTTTTAATGGCTTGAAGTATAATAACGACTTCATAAGTGCCTTCTGAAACACCTTGAAGTGCAATAAATGGGTTATTGCCATTAACATATATTTCTTTTGAAATTGTAATCATATCACTTTATTTTGAGCAAAAATAAGCGTTTTTTAAGAATTATTGAAAAATTTTATCAGCCGCTTCTTGTTTCAACCAAAAACTCAAAATAAAAAGGCAAGGCGAAAGTGAAAAGGCATAGATACTGAGGGGTATGGCAAAAAGCCTTCCCCCATCAAACAAGAACTGTAAAGCTATAAAAGATAAAACTTATTCAAGTAAAAAATATGTTTTCAAGTATTATTCGCCTCATTGAAAAGGTGTAGCTTTGCCGAAGTCATCATAAAAAAGCCGAAATAATGGACATTATCAAGGATACAGAAGCCTTATATACCGACATTAGCCAAATGATAGACAACAGCAAGCAAAGATTGGCAATTGCTGTCAATGCCGAATTGCCGTTCTTGTATTGGCACGTTGGCAGTCATACAAATACCTTTATTTTACAAGGGGAACGTGCCGCTTATGGTCAAAAAACAATAATTTCGTTATCAAAACGCCTTATTTTGAGATATGGGAAAGGTTGGTCGTCACAACATTTGAGACATTGTCTCCGCATTGCGGAGACTTTTGAAGAATCTGCAATTGTCTCCGCACTGCGGAGACAATTGAGTTGGACACACCTCAAAACAATTTCTTATGAAAAATACCCTGTTCTCTCCAGTCTTCCCACCACCCACAAAAAGTTGTGTCAAGTGTCAGACTATGCAAAAAAGATTTTCTAATAAGACACTGCAAACTATTATTCTGTATAATGCTTTTCAGAATCTTAAAATCAGAATACTATTTTACTGATATTGCTTAGTGGCGTTATTTACTTTTAAGTTATAAGCAATAGCTGCCGCCGTTATGCCTGTGCCACATGAGTAGGTTTCATCTTCCACACCGCGCTCATAAGTGGCAACTTCGATGCCTTTTTGCTTGCTTTTCTTAGGTATTTATACAAAATTGACGTTTACGCCTTCCTTTGCGAAGCGTTCAAAATAACGAATGGCACGTCCGTTTTCATAAACATCAATATCGGTGAGGTCTTCTTTCGTTGTTGAAAAAGTATGATTATCATCATGATGTATATAAATTGATTTATGTAAGGGCATAATTTCTCACAACCTAACCTTATTGCCCTCAGTATTTTAAAGACAAAAGCCTTGTAATTCATTGAATTACAAGGCTTTCGTCTTTAAAATACTGAGGGGGTGCATATCCTTAGTTCAACTTAAACGTGACCACAAAACCACCTGACGCGGTTGTAGATGGGAACGAGATTGTAGTATAAGGAATAATCTTATTATAGTCCACGAAGAAACGCAAATCCAAACGCTTATTGATGGTATAGGTCGCCGATGGTGCAAAACGAATGGTTTTTGACCCCCTCGAATCCACATCTACGCCTTGACTTAACAAATGGTTTTGGGTAATATCGTCCCGTATGGTTAAGTCGAAATTGAGTACCAAATCGTTGCCTTTTTTAGGCTTGGGTTCTCTTTTCTTCTTAGGTTTCGGTGCGTTAGGGTCAGCATTCGGGTCTGGTTTACTGCTATCAATGACCTCGTTTTTCTTTTCTTCTTCTTTCCTACGCTTCGCCTCTACTGCTTTCTTCTTTTTGTCCACATCAAAATCTAAAAACTTGATATAGACATTTTTCACGCGATGTCCGAATTTGAAAGTAATATCCGAAGTTTTGGTTTCCTGTAAGCGGGTATCACTGACACTTAGCCCTAAGTTACGCGCTTTACGGTATTGAAAACCGAAGTTTGCGCCTGTTTTCATGGACACATCTATACCAATAAGTGGCGAAAACTGTTCCGTTAGTATCAAGCCCGGAATATCATATTGCGGATAATATTCATATGGGTTTTCTACGCGCACAACTTGGCTATCAGGTTTATAATACGGACTTGTACGGAATGAATTGACCGTCATCGTTGATTTATAACCGTGCGAGATATTGATACTACTGAAATTATCGCGGAACCACGGCAATTTTGTCAAACCATTATACGTCATTCGCCAGTTAAAAGCGGGGCGTTCTTTGAACAAATTGCGGTTCATAGTGCGTGCATCGCGTCCTGTATAGGCTGCCAAAAATGCAGGTATCAATACTTCTTGATTGGTAGAACCATAACCCAATTTGTAGATAGTAGAATCTGGGTGAGCCGTACCATTCGGATTTAAAGTTTGAGATACTAAAGCTCTATTTTTATCAAATTGGGTATATACATCATCAATATTTTTGAAAAAAGTATTCAAAGTGAAATATGAAATGGTATATGACCCTTCTTCAAATTTATTATAAGACTTTATACTATTGATACTTTTATCAGTAGTCGCATTTCTAAACTCGCGTGAACTGTTGCGGGTATAGTTTTTCGTCAAATCCACATCTATACGGAAATCTTGGAAAGGCTCTAAGGTGATACGCGCATCTACTGTCTGGTTGTAGTTATTCAACAACGGACGGGTTTGGCGTATATCGCTCGAAATCCAGTTTTGACGGCGGGCATTGTCCAACCAATTGTCGTCTGGTTGGCTGATACCCAATACATAATCCCAACCTGGCTTAGAAAGGTCGTCCATACCAAATAGACCCGCCTGTGGCGTAAAACCTGGCACGTAGGAGTTGAACCCTTCCGTATAGCTCAACCGCGCTTTGCGTAAGGTCAGCAATGGGCGAATAAATATGCGCTCGGCAGTGCTGGGTTCGTACTCTTTAACACGCTTCTTTTTACCTTTTGTGGTATCGACAGAGGCGTTTACATCGGGTATTTGAGGCTCAGATACTGAGGGGGTGCCTTTTTTCCTGCCTTTTGCGCGTTCTTGCGCCATTTTCACCGTTTGTATCTTGCGGAGGTATTTTGAATAATTATATAAATTATCAAAATTCATATCCGCGCTGATTTGGCGGTTTTGCTTATTGTTGATATAGTTGCCAATGTCTCTAAACCTATCTTCATCGTTTTTTACGTCCACCGCAAAGGCTTCCCAACCATAGGAAGAACCGATGGTAGCGCGAACATTCATCCAATCCATATACGGTATTTGGCGCAATGGCAAGGTATAGTTCACGTTCACATTTTGGTCGTAGCGTTTTGTCCGTCCAAAATCTTTTAGATTATCTAATAAAAAGGCTTTCTTTTCTTCATCTGGTACTGGTAAAGGACCATTAAAGTCATTCAACTCATCAATAATAGAGAAGTTTTTAGCATCAAAATTGATTTTCAAACCGCGTGTCAAATCCCATTGCGTATTGTAATTTCTATCCCATCCAAAACGGCGTTGGTAGAATGTATTGAACTGTGGGTCTTCTCCCGAAAAGCGATAGGTCGTGATATTCAACTGTCGGTCTAATATCGTATTAAAACCAAACGTATTGGGTAATGGATTGAAATTCAATTCCGTTAGCCATTTTGTATATTTACCTACCTTTTCATTTTTAATGACATTTTTGAAAGGCGTGATATATAGTGGGTCACGCGAATAGGTATAATCCAAGCTGCCTTTATAGTTTTGCTTGGCATCGCGCTCCACGAGAGGGTCGCGTATATTCACCTCCGTGTAGGCATATGATGCACTAAAATTCTCAATATCCCACGGCATCGGCTTACTTTGCGATGTGCCTGTGCGGTCTTTTCTCACATTATTGAAGCTATAGCCTTGCAGCGTTTGTACTGTCTCGGCTTTTTGCTTAATATCGGTACGTATTTCGGGGTCTTGCTCATTGGCAATGCGGTCTTTCAATTTTACGTCCAAATCGTAAGGGTCATACTCAGGGGTACTAATCGAATTGGCATATTGCACCGTAAATGGCACGCGGATACCCGAACTTTGAGGTAAAAACTTACCCAATTCAAAATTACCCGCCACGTTTATTTCCTTCGTTTCTTCACGATTCCGTTGGGTCACGCGCTCATCAATAGCCCCATAGCCAATGCCTTGATAATTACCCGACACGCTCAAATTGCCAAAATCCGCCATTTTGAAATCGGTACGCGCAATGGCTGCCACACCACTTTTTTCATTCAAACCCGTAGCACGTAATTCGTTTATCCAAACTTCTACATCATGCGCTGTGCTATTAGGGTCTTTGTTGTAAACACCGACCATTGCTCCTTTCACGTTGCCAATATCTGGATTGCCCTTAATTTTGATTTTTAGATTAGGAAACAGAGGATCGCCCGCTTCATAGGTATATTCAGAGGTTAAACTGACCCCTTTATTGTTGCGTTCTATTTTCGCTTTAATAAGTAATGGTAAGGAAATATCAAAACGGTTGTCTGGATGCCAAACTTCAGTGGAATATTGGGTAGGCTCATTTGGTGTACCCGGACCCTGTGGACCGGGAGGCGTACCCGCCCGTTGCTTATCAGACATAGTTAAAGGCAACTCCAATTCGTAGTAATTGCTTTCAAAGTCAGTACCAACGCGCATGAAAACGCATAATTTACCATCCAAATTTCTACCTTCTGCACTTTCTGCGTGTACGAACATTTTCAAACGCTCGTAAATACGCATATCCATGCTTAATAATTTAAAGGCAGCGCGACCTTTTTTAGCGGGTAATCCTACGAATTTCATACCCAAAGCCTGTTCATTTTGGCGGGCATTGGCAGCCAAAGAGTTAGGTATCAATTCGCGCAAAATACCCGGAGGCAATACATAGTTGAACGGTTCTTTTTTACTATTTTCTTCAATATTAACGGAGTTCAATTCAAGGAAATTAGTACCGATATTAGTACCAATGCCAGGGTCTTTGCCATCTACTTTAATATCACGTTTATATTGTCGCCATTGGTTGCGAATAAGGTCAAGTTTAGCAAAACGCAAGGTGACTTGCTCTTTAAAATCCTTGACAATCATACGCATAAAGCGGATACTGCGGAAGTCTTTTATTTCGCCAAATTTGCCATCAAAAGAATTGACAGGAATACGGAAATGATGCCACAAGCGTTCAGTATTGTTGGGTGAAACAGGCTGCAAAGACTCTACATAATATTTCAAATCGCGTGTATCAATGCCTCTACCCGTTGGATTGGCTTTAAATGGAATACGGTATTCAAAATAAGCCTCATTTTCTTCAAATGAATTGTCGCGGTTTACGTCTTCTGCATCGGGCAAATTGGTAGAAGACTGAACGCCTTGACCCGCGCCACCGTCATTGGCTTGTGAATTGCCTTCGGGACCATTGAAGCCTTTGTAACGTTCAAATAAAGTTGCTGTATTAGGGTCAAAAGAAGGGTCGTTATAATACTTAAAGTCATCCGCAGCAGGGTCTTTTTCAATATCGCCAAAGCCAGCTAATCCTCTTGTTTTATCTAAAAAGTCTTTAAATTCTACTTTTTCTTGTTCATCACTCAAGCCATCAAGACCTAAATCCTGTTGTTTACGCGCTGATTCGCTCGCTGAAAATGCGTTGGGCAATGGAATTTCGGTACGTGGCACGCGCCCCCAAACAGTTTTATCTATTTTATAATCTGGATTGTCGGTAGTTGGCAAACCATGCTCATAAAACTTGCGGCTATCGCGCAATATGTCCTCTGATACATCACCGAGATGGAAAACCAACTGCCCTGTATTCTCGCTACTGCCTGGTTTCAACATAGGGTCGAGTACCCAAAAGTCCATATATTCAATATTCGCCGCTTCAAAGTCAGTGGTTGTCATACCGCGCATAATACCCGCCCAACGGGTTTCGGGATTGCGTAAAGCTGGACCCGCACCCAAGCCTTTTGAAAACGGTGTGCCAGCAGGAACGTCAAAATTATAGGGACCCCTCTGTTTTGGATAGAATGTTAAGTCCAACGTAGATAGCTGTGCTGCTTCTGGACTGAGACCATTTACGGTAATTGATCTATTTGGAAAAACTTCCGTTTGGGATACCAAATCTGAATATATATCACCACCGCCATTGCGCTCACGCACAAATTGGTCTATACGATACCAGTTCAATAGACCACGATTGACCCCTGTTAAGATATTATCCGCCGCACCTTCTTTCCATGCTGGATTTTTCTGTGGCGTACTTGCCAATGCCCATGTAGCGGGTTGCGCCATCAAAGAGAAAGGGCTACTACTACCTTCAAAGTCATCGAGATAGACCACACCGCCTTTATCATTGCCTACGTTAATCGCCTTCGAGTGACCCGGGCGTAATATGGCAGTTTCGGCAGAAACGGTTATTTTTGAAGGTTCTTTTGTAGAAATAAACGGAATTTTATCCACTAATTTTGTTAGCCACGGTGCATCTTCACTGAAATTAATATCAGCACCATATACTTTATTATTAATCGGGTCATCGCCATAATTCACTTTGCGCGTGAAAGGTTGCTCAAAGAGGTTCATTACAGTTGCCCCAATATTAAAATTCTTTTTCAATTGATAATCTGCCCGCAAGCCCAACATGGTTCGGGTTTGGAGACCAAAGAAACCGTTATCTTCGTAAGAGATATTCAAAGGAATATTCGGTGCAACATACGCCGCGTTTAAGACCGTCAAAACCGAAGTACCATAGTCAATCGCATAATCCACGCCTTCTAATAGTTGGAAAGCACCCGCCGTAACGGTCACGGCACCGGGGCGCAAACCGAAGGCATTCAACTGAATACGATTGCTCGCTGATGATTTCACTTTACCACGAATAAAGAAACGATTGCGCTCTTGTATCTCTTGGGCGCGGAAAAGTGTCGAATCATACAATTCTTGATATACGTATTTACCGCCAAAAGATGGGATACCTTTTGCCGTAGCCACTTCATCTAATTTCTTACCCAATGAAGAACCAAACGGCTCTAAAACGGGGAACATAATGCGCCCGTTGCGGGTATTGATGGTCACGTCTGGAATAAAGTCAAACTGCCCATCGGGTTGTGGGTCGCCTACTTGATTGAGGCGGTCAAGGTTCAATAAGCGCAATAAAGGCACTTCTTTTACCTCCGATAAGGTGCGTTTTTCTGCTTTATCGGCATTGCTCGAACCTGCATCTTGATACACAATATCCAATTGCAAATCCTGCGGATTGGTGACATATGCACCCACTGAATACACGTTGCGCATCATCAAATCGAACAACGGTATATCAGGCAATTGAATGGTATTTTTCAACATTTTGACGAAAATAGGCTGCGCAATACTGTCTTTGCCAATATTTGACGGCACGTTTTCGGCAAATTCACCGACTTGAAAAGGTCCTTGTCCGTTATAAAAATACGTGAACGAAACCCCTACAACTTGTTGTCTTTCAACGTTATTGATGGAAAGTGTACCCAATTTTGGATTGAATGCATATTCATTGGGTTGCAAACGTTTGGCGGCTCTTTTCACAAAATCCTTACCTTGCGAAAGTCCTAATTTTTCCAACTCTCTGATGACCATATCAATGCGGCGTGTATTAGGCGCACCAGCTTGAATACGACCATATATATCATTCGCTTCGTTATTAGGCAATACAAATGTGCCTGTCAAATCTTTCGGCGCACCGCTTTTGGGGCGTACTACTTGCGGGCTTGAAATGTTTTGCGCATCGCCTTCCCCCAAATCCGTCATAGCAATTATTTGGCGAATTTCTTTATCTTCGTTGCGTTCATTTGATACCCAAACTTCAATTTTTGTAATTGAAAATTGGCTATTGATAAGCGGCAATGATTTCAACGAACCTTCAAATGTGTTGCGGTTGAAATGGCTTAAAAAATAGTGGCGATTTTCGTCATATTGGTCAATCGGAATATTGAATACTTGGAATTGGCTACCACCTTGCACAGAGATATTCTGACGGCGGTTGCGCTGTTGCGCTGCCAAAGCT
Source organism: Saprospiraceae bacterium (assembly GCA_043768285.1). GTDB lineage: Bacteria > Bacteroidota > Bacteroidia > Chitinophagales > Saprospiraceae > JAAFJT01. The sequence continues at coordinate 10,645 of JAYVKQ010000915.1, forward strand.
GTTAAACGCAAATAACCAAATTGCAATTCTGTTTTGATACCAAACAAGTTTTGGCTGCCTTGTATCAACGTACCCCTCAGTGGTAAACTCACGTTACCCCCTTCAATAGATTTTATAATATCGTCTTCACTGAACACATTGGAGTTGTAGTTCAGTTTCATAATATTGTCGAAGTCAAAAGCAGCTTTGTTGTTGAAAGATGTATTGAGGTTCAATTTGTCCCCAATCTTTCCCGTCACGTTCATCTGGATGTCCATATTGAACAACAAGCCTCCCGTGCGTTGTGCATATGTCGGTAACACAGGGTTTTTAAAATTGCGATAATCCGCGCCAATCGTCAAGTCAATCTGACCTTGTGGGCGAATATCTACCGTAGGTGGGTCGCCGAATATCATACCAATGAGGTTGTCACCGATTTTTTTCACATCTATTCTTGGTACTTCTGGCAATTTACCATTCACACCTACCGACTTAATCAACATTTTCAACTTGCTATTTTGCGAAGCCGAAAAGTCAACTTTTGACAGCGGGTCAATCACTTCTCCATTTCTTTTTTTACTCAAACCTGCCAAACGCTCGAAATACTCGCGCTCTTGTTGTTTGCCTTTATAGCGTACATACTCCTCATAGGTCATTGAAGTTGGGGTACGGTAATAGTAATCACCGATGCGTTCCGTTACAATATAGCGGTTCGTTTCAGGGTCATATTCTATTTTTTTATCAATAATACCCGGGTCGCGGAGGTAAAACGGGTTAGTCACCGAATCACGGAGGTAG
>JAYVKQ010000916.1:0-3108 GCA_043768285.1 Saprospiraceae bacterium
TTAGGCTTTTAGATGCAAAAAATATTCTAAAATCGTGTTTCGCATATTTCATAAAACGTTGATAACCATATAGTTAATTACGCAACCAGTTCAGTAATATGGATGTTGTGGATAGGGCGAATTTAGGATATTATTTTGTATTTTTTGAGAAAATACTGAGGGGCTCAATCTCAGTACCTCTTAATCTTTGTAAAAGTGGCAATAAATACATTTTAAAACAAAATATTATATAAAAATATATTTATGAAATATTTTGGATATAAACAATATAGATATTAGTTTTGCCCAACACACTACAAACAACGCGCATATGAGCAAAGCTATATATTCAAATCAAAAGAAAAAACCGAAACAGCATCAAGACTTTGACAACATTGTTAAAAAGACTTTTGCAAAGGTATATCAGTCCATCATTCACAAACTATTGGGATTGGATTTAAAAAATACGGTCAAAATTCCGACTACTTTTTCGAGGACAAAAGAGAAAAGGTCTGATTTTGCCATAAAAGTATCCCCGCCCAATGAAGTGCCGCATATTGTGCATATTGAGTTTCAGTCGCGCAATGATAAGCGTATGGATAGGCGCGAACTCGGCTATTATAACGATTTCTATTGGGAATATGGCTTAGAAATCATTCAATATGTCATATATATGGGTAACGGAGAACCAACGATGAAGACAGAAATCATTCATCGAAATCTAACATTGAGATATAAAATAATCGTCCTCAACCAAATTGATGTTCAATTGTTCCTTAACTCAAATGACCCACATGAAATCATTTTAGCCGTCTTATGCAAATATGAGCGCAAAGAAGCACCGGTAATTATCAAGCGAATATTAGAAAAACTCAAAGCCAAAGCACAAAACGAAGGAGATTTGCATGAATACGTAACAGATTTGGAAATATTATCAGGATTGCGTAAATTGCAATCTGAAACAAAAAAACAAATTTCAAAGATGCCAATAGTATATGACATAACAAAAGACATTCGTTTCAAGGAAGGGAAACTCGAAGGGAAACTCGAAGGGAAACTCGAAGGAGAGCTTGAAGGGGAATTAAAGAAAGCCCGTACTTCTGCCATACGCTTACTCAAACAGGGTGTATTAACACCTATAATGATAGCGGAAGGGTTAGAAGTACCTTTATCTTTCGTTTTAAAAATTCAGAAAGAATTACAAAAAAATCCCGACTTGAAGTAGGTCATTGCCCTATTTTTATAATAAAGCACCCCTGTCAGCATCAAAATACTGAGGGGGGTGCTTTATTAATCAATACCGCGCCGATGATTTCCCAATCCACAAAACCCCATTCTTAGTCGTATATTTCTGCAATAACTTTTGCTCAAAAAGAGCAGTCAATATCTCAACCCCTCCCCAAACTTAAACAACGCATAATTTGGCTTCATATGCCCTGGCATATCCGATTGGTTTTCTAAAACCGCTTGTTTCGATTTTGGTGTTGAAAAAGGCATTTTACCAGTTGGTTTAAACGCGCCACTCACAATATCCAAAAGGGCTTCTTGGGTAGTGCCAAAAGTCGCAATGACAGTTTTAAGATGTTGATTATCAATCTCTTGTATGACCCACGGACTTGTGTAGTTAATAGCGACAATAGTAGGTTTCGCGCTCGTTGTGGCATTCACTTTGGCAATATCTATTTTCGTTTTTGATAATTCTAATTCAATCGCCTCTCCTTCTTTGGTATTAAAAAGGCTGCCCATATTTGGCGAAAGCCAAAGTAAAACCACATCAGCTTGCTCTTTGGTATCCACAAATTCAAGGTTTTCCCAGTTGTTGTTTTTCGGCTTTATGACTGTAATGGGGGTTTTCGTTCTACCATTATCGTAGTGGCTTTCAAAGTAGATTTTGTTTTTTTTACTGAGGGGTAGTAGTTTATTTTCATTCCTCAATAATACAATGGATTTTCTTAAAGCAATATCCGCTTTCTTCTGATATTCGACATTGCCCACCGTTTTGACGGCATTATCCACGTCCACATAAGGGTTTTCAAACAAGCCTAAATCAAATTTTTCTTTCAATAAACGATAGACAGATTGGTTGATACGCGCTTCGGATACCATGCCTTTCTTTACCGTTTCGAGCAATAAAGCAGGGTCAGCACTGCCCGAAAATATATCCACACCGCAGTCAATCGCCTTTTGGTAGCGTTCCAAAATAGAGAGTTTTTCTACGCCCCACGGCATCATTTCAATAGGACCCGTATCGGAGTTGATGATGCCTTTAAAACCCATTTTACCCCGCAATAAGTCTTTAATAATGGCTTTATTGTAGGCAAAAGCCAGTTGTTCGTACTGTGTGCCTATCGGTTTGGCATAATAAGGCATAATAGAAGATGTCCCTGCATCAATAGCCGCTTTGAAGGGTTTGAGATGATAATCAAACATTTTAGCGGGATAATGTTGGTCTTGTCCCCATACAAAATGCGGGTCGTGCCCTTCCACTTGAGGACCGCCGCCGGGGAAATGTTTGGTGGTCAAAGCGACAGAATTTTTACCCAATTTTTCGCCTTGAAAACCCAACACAACTTCACGCATTATACTCGCTGCCCAATCTGCATCTTCGCCAAAAGTACCTTCTATGCGTTGCCAACGAGGTTCGGTAGCGAGGTCAGCCATATACATATAGGCTTTGCGCAAACCTACGGAAGCCCATTCTTTACCCGCTATTTCGGCAAATTCGCGGGTTAGTTTGAGGTCGTTCATAGCCGCTAAACCCAATTCACCGGGCCAACGTGAAAAGGTAGTTGTGCCTACACTTAGCCCGATGGAAGCGTCAATAGTAATATGATTTCGTGGATTTGAGGCGATAATAGCGGGAATACCCAGCCGTTGGTTTTCGCACAAGGCTTGTAGATTATTCGCCCATTCTGCCACCGTTTTAGTCGCCGTATTCGCGCGTAAAATGAAGTGGCGTAGGTGATTTTGCGTCACGCCTTTTGTCGTTCCCGCAGCCGATAGCATTGGATATGGCAACGGTTTTTTAGAAAACATATTGATGGTTTGCACCAAATCTTTTTCGTTAAATGCGCTTGTAATTTCCTCTTTGGGCGCATTTTGCTCAAATGAATAATCGCCCTTCAAGCG
>JAYVKQ010000917.1:0-4185 GCA_043768285.1 Saprospiraceae bacterium
ATTAGTGAAAATTCGTGCAATTCGTGGCTGTATAATTTTAATTATGAAATTGTTTTTCCGTCCATAGCAAATGCTTTTCGGGTTTCATCTAACAATAAAGAACGTGTCAAAACATTACCATTTGCTAATGCCCGCAATGCACCAATATGGATAATATTAAAAATGGAAGAGCCACTTAATTCATAGCGTTGTGCAAATTCTGTAATATTGACATCAGAAGCGATGGGGATAGATGTGGGTAATGATTGTTGCCACAGCTTTATACGTTCAGCAACCTCTGGCATCGGAAAATGAATAACGGACTGAAAACGGCGCATAAAGGCTTGGTCGAGATTATTTTTAAAATTGGAAGCCAATATCACCAAACCATTATAATCCTCTACTCGTTGGAGAAGGTAGGCAACATCTTGATTGGCATATCGGTCATGCGAGGAATTGACGGATGTCCGTTTGCCAAATAAGGCATCGGCTTCGTCAAAAAACAAAATCCAGTTTTTGTTTTCAGCAATTGAAAATAAGCTATTTAAGTTTTTCTCTGTCTCACCGATAAATTTTGAGACCACTTGCGACAAATCCACCCGATAAACAGGCTTGTTGAACCGATTGCCCAAAAGCGTTGCAGCTAATGTTTTGCCCGTGCCAGGCGGTCCGTAAAACAAAGCACGGAATCCTTGTTTCATACGCATTTTCAAGACATCATCTGCCCAAAGCCGCTCCTTATGCGCCAACCAACTTTCGAGTACATCTAACTCTTGTCGTGTTGCCTGTGAGACAACCAAATCGTCCCAAGACAGTTGCGTTTTTATCAATTGGGCTGGAAACTGACTGCTGAAACTCGGCAACCACTCCCGCCCAAACAAGCACATTTCTACAAAATCGGGTGCAACAGATAGTTTACCGCTCGCGGTTGGTTCACCATCTTTGGTTTCTTCTAACAGTAAAATACGCTCTTTGAAAAGTGGGTTATCGGCGGATAAAATATGCTGTTTTACATCCAATCGTCCACCCAAATCTGACCCCCTCAGTATAAACAGCACCGTATCGCCCGTAGGCAACATACCTCTATAATGCGTCCCTTTCACGCCCCCAAATTCTGGAAATTCCCCACCTTGTGGTAAAAAAGGGGCTACAATACTATCAAAAAAATTGGGTTGCAAATGTGGCGCAAGTCCTATCATTAAAGTTAAATACTCTTCCCCCGATAAGCCCCAATTTTTCAAAATTTCAAACAAAGGTGTGCCGTCATCATACAATTGCATATCAGGCATCGTGAATGTACCTTTGCCGAAATGCTCCCGCAATCGCCCCTCTGCCACTTGCCTGACGTGCGCTAAACCCAATGACAAATTGGCTGCTAAACCCGTCTTAGCTGTGAAGGCTTGGGGTACTGAGGGGGTCGGCTCTTTTTTGTTGCCCTCTTCGGGGGCGAACCAGTGGCGGAGGTGGGTGATGGGGTTGGGCATATTTAATTTACATTAAAATACAATTAAATTATATCTTTTATAGAGTATAAATGAAATATCTATTTAGGAATGTGAATTATCTTTTATCTCTATTTTATTATTTTGTTCGATATTTATCGTTATTTTACCTGAATAATTTTTCCCGAAGTAAACATCAATTTTTCTTTCAATTTTATTCCCTGTTTGATCTATGTATTCCAAGGTTAAACCAGAATCGCCGTTAGGGTTAACAATAAAGGTATGGCTTTTACCTACACCTAGATCGGAAAGGCTTTTATTTCCACCACTATAAGTGACAACAATATTCGAAATTGTTGTCGAATTGAAATTATTCAATTCAATTTTTATACCTTTTGCAAACCAGTTGCAATTAGAAAATATATTCATTATAATAATTAAATTAATAGTTTTTAAAACCATTTGTTAGTAAGATTTATAGGTGGCAAAAATAAAGTAAAGAGTCTCATATTTAATAATAAATTTATCTCAATCAGTTAAGTCAATAACCTTTATTTGTACCACCCGTTCTTTTCGTTTTTTCGCTAACCTTTAGCTTGTCATCAAGAATTATAAATAAACCACCACTATCAAGTTTATCTTGACAACATTGGTCACAATTTTCACTACTTCCACATTTTTGCCCTGTCCAATTATTTAGTAAATCCATTGATGTTTCAACCTTTGGACCTGATCCATTAAGTTCATGATTCATTGCTATGGTTTCGGCTTGTTCTCTTCCAAGAGCTTTAGTCATTTCGCAATTCCAGAAACAGTGCCTCCATGCGTCTGCTGGTCCATTATGTAACCCAGGTAATCCCGTTTTGTTGGCTGCTGCAAGGGCATAATCAGCAATTTTACTCGCTTTATAAGCATCCCAGGGACCTACGCCTGTTATTGCGTCCCATTTTTCTCCACGCGATATCATTAAAGGTGCTTTATTATTTATTTTAACCGTTTGAGGAGAAGATGAAATTGATTTACTGTTTTTCTTTTCCACTCTATTAATTGAAGGCGTTTGCTGCCCCACATGCACCAACTCATGCGCCAACAACCGCTTACCCCCCTCAGTATCAGGCTGATATTGCCCATTATTAAACACAATATTATGCCCCGAAGTATATGCCAAAGCATTGACGGATTGGGCAGATTCTGCCGCTTTGCCATCGGTATGGATGCGGACGTTGCTAAAATCCTGCCCCATACGACTTTCCATAAAGTGCTGTGTGCCTTTATCCAAAGGTTTGCCACTGCCCGAAAGAACATCAGAGACAATCGGTGGGGCAGACATACCACCGCCTGTATTGCTGGTTTCTTTACGCTGCATTTTATCATCTTCTTCACAAGCCGCACACTTGCGTTGTAGGCTTGATATGGATACCTTACCTATGGGTTGCGATACTGAGGGGTCACTCATACGCATAACTTTATCCGCTACGGCATCGGCTTCTTGCTCGTAGGCATCGCCCGGCTCATTGACAGTGAGTTTGCGCTGTATGAAAGGGGCAGAGAAGAAAGCATTTTTATTGCTTTGATGTTCTGCGCCTTGTTGTTTGGCTGTTTTTGGTGCGAATGTCATAGTGATAACGTTTTTGGTTTTAGAAAGTATTTTCAACACCTGATACTACGCTTGCGCCTGTATAACTGACTTTATGGATTTCAGTACCTGCCACATCTATAAGGGCAATACTACCGCCTGCATTCGTTAGCATTATTTTACTACTATCCATACGAACAGTCAGAGAAGCGTTGCCATTAATAGTACCGCTTAATAGATGCTTTTTATTGTTTTGGTTTTTTAATACCCATCCATCTAACGAAACAGCTTGTGCGCCTTCATTAATTAACGTTACAGTTTCATTATTAGCGTCCACACCTGCGGGATTAATTAAGGCAGATTTAATTTTTAGGGAGGTGGTAATAACAGGTGGACTAACATGTAAGGCTTTTTTTACGGCTTCAAAAGCATCTATTTTCCCAAACCCAAACCAAGGGCTCCATGTACCGTCAGTACTGCCAATATTATTAAAAGCACCTGTATTGTGCGGTGAAACAGGCGAAATATCCCAAGACGTGTTGAGGTCAAAAGAAGCGGGCGGTGTTCTGCTATACCCCGTAAAGTTGAGATCTTTTGACGCTGTTTGTTTTAAAATGCTAATAACTTCGGCTGCGGTTAAAGTAGGATTGGCTGAGATAATAAGCCCTGCAATGCCCGCCACTAAAGGCGTTGCGCTCGATGTACCGCCAAAACTATCGGTAAAAAAAGGCGTGTCGGGGTCAGTCGTGACAACACCTAAGCCTTTAACCGCCATCCTTTGGTATTCATGTAGATTGCTCGATGGGGCGCAAAGAGCGATATTATTGCCATAATTAGAGTAATGGCTTCGTTGGGCATTACTGGCTAATGCCGCTATGTGCATGACACCCGACAGATTTGATAAGTTATTGATAAACCTACGGCTTGTTCTCACGCCTGCCCAACGCCATGAACCGCCAATGGGTCTCCAACCATCATCAAATGGGATATTCACTACCCCTGTATGGTCAATAGGGCAATTTTCATTACCCGCCGCCCATAAAAAGACAATACCTTTACCACGTCTTCCACCTGTTAGTGATAATTGATTGACTAAATTGATAAATTGAATGGGGTACAAATTTTGAGGAACACCGCCCCAAGAGTTTGAAAAAACATCTACTTTGTCTTGAATAAAAAGCAAGGCTG
>JAYVKQ010000918.1:0-2514 GCA_043768285.1 Saprospiraceae bacterium
TTTTTATCCCGATAAATCGGAAAAAAAATCAGTTTCCGAAACCACCTCTGCCACTTTTCCTAATGCATATCGCCATTCATTATCCTTTTTCAAGTAAAATAATTAATTATTGGCATGAGCAAATTTCTCATGTCATTGCTCATCTTGGTTGTTGGGGGTGCCTCGCTGCACGCTCAAAGCAATTGCTCTTATCAACTCAAAGGTATCGTAAAGTCAGAAGAAACCAATCTGCCTATACCTTATGCCTCAGTGTGGATTAAGGACATTGCTTCGGGAACTGTCACTGATGGCAATGGCAATTTTATGATTCAAAACCTTTGCCGCCAAACCTATACTCTAATACTATCTCATGTGGATTGTGAAAACCACACCCAACAGATTATTATTGACGGTAATACTGAGGGGGTGTTTCTATTGCACCACCATGAGAAAATATTGAATAACGTAGTCGTCACCAGCAAGCGGGTTGCTTTGGAGAATACCCAAGCACAGAGCGTTTTAGATGCTGCCGAATTGGATAAAAACAAAGGACAAAACTTGGGCGAAATGCTCAAATCGCTTGCGGGCGTATCTTCTCTGAACGTGGGTTCTACCATATCTAAGCCCGTTGTGCAAGGCTTGCACTCTGACCGCGTGTTGATATTCAACAATGGTGTGCGTCAAGAAGGGCAACAATGGGGGCTTGACCACGCACCCGAAATTGACCCTTTTATTGCCAATAAAGTAACGGTGGTGAAAGGGGCATCGAGTATTAAATATGGTGTAGGTGCAATTGGCGGCGTAATATTGGTCGAGCCACGCGCTTTGCGGGATACAATAGGTGTAGGCGGTGAAATGAATATGGTGGGTGCTACCAATGGGCGTATGGGCGTTTTGTCTTCGATGGTTGAAGGCAAAAACCAGCGTTTTGCATGGCGTTTGCAAGGCACGGCGAAAAAAAGCGGGTCGTTGCATACCCCTCAGTATTTTTTGAACAATACAGGTCTTGAAGAACTGAATGGCTCTGCCATGCTTGGATTTAGGATAAAAGAAACACAATTTGAAGCCTTTTACAGCCATTTTTATAGTAAAATAGGTATTTTGAAAGAAAGCCATATTGGCAATGTGACGGATTTGAAAGACGCGATTGAAAGGGGAAATCCTGCAACAAATGGCTCATTTACGTATGCTCTTGACCGTCCTGCTCAGCGCATCAACCACGATATTGTCAAGTTAAAAGCCCAAATGCCAACGAGTAATGCAGGGCGATTGAGTGTAACGACCTTTTTTCAATATGATGTGCGTGAGGAGTTTGATGCCCATCGCCCTGGTGGAAAAAAGCCTACGGGGTTTGATAAAGCGGACGTTGCCTTTCAATTGCCGAGCGTAGGCGTGCGCACCGATTGGGAACATCGCCCCCTCAGTAATGTACACGGTGGTGGCGGTTTTGAAGGGCAATATCAAACCAATAATACCTTTGCAGGAGCTTTGATACCCGATTATCGCCAATCCACAATAGGCGCATATTGGACGGAAAGATGGCGTAAATATCCATCGCCGTTGGAAATTGAAGCAGGTTTGCGCTACGACAAACGGTATTTAGCAATTGATAGCACCCGATTTGGCGAGCGCAATCGGCAATTTGATTTTGGTAATATTTCGGCATCGGGTGGTATATTATATCATTTGGGTAAAAAAGGAAAAATTACGGTCAATATTAGCACAGCATGGCGCAGTCCGAATGTGAATGAGCTATTCAGCAATGGCGTACACCATGGCACGGCAAGTTTTGAGCAAGGTAATCCGAATTTGAAACCCGAAAGGGCAGTTAATACCAGCCTTTCGGCACAGTATGCGCATCGTTTTATGGCTTTTGAAGCCTCCGTTTTTCAAAATGCTATCAGTGATTTTATTTTTTTAAAACCAGAGGCAACGCCTGTTTTGACCATACGCGGCGCATTTCCCGCATTTAGTTATGACCAAACAGACGCAATACTGAGGGGGGGCGATTTTTCTATCAATTTTAATATTTTAAAAAATATAGATTGGAAAATAAAAGGCTCTACACTTTTCGCTCAAAATAAAATCCAAAAAGAATGGCTGCCTTTGATGCCTACCGATAGGCTCGAAACCATATTAGGCATTGACAATCAATCTTTTAAGTTTATCAAAAATGGTTATGCTGAGTTGAGCCTATTGGCTGTAAGAAGGCAAACACGGATACCAACCAGTATTTTCGACTATCAAGCACCGCCTGCGGGTTATGGTTTAGTAGGCGCAACTATTGGCGGAGATGTGACTGTTGGCAAACGCCATATATCGATTATTTTGAAAGGCGATAATCTTCTCAACAATCCGTATCGGGATTATTTAGACCGTTTGCGCTATTTCGCTTTGGCGGCAGGGCGCAATGTGAGTATTAAATTAAAAACATTTTTTTAACAAAGTAACTATTTACCCCCTAACCCCCAGAGGGCAGGGTTGATTGGTTCTAATTTTGAGCATTATTTGAGTGCTTATGTAGTGTCGAATTTA
>JAYVKQ010000919.1:0-2118 GCA_043768285.1 Saprospiraceae bacterium
TTTGATTTTCTTTTTATAAAAAATTTCCAATTTTTTATAAAAAGAAAATCAAAAACCTTCTTGTATTTTTAAAATTTTTAGAGTGCCAAAGTAGAATTAGTAAACTGAATTTAATTTTTTTAAAAAAAAATTAAATTCAGTTTACTAAACTACTATGTCGGCAATTCAAAACGTGTAATTTCGCCCCAAATTACAAAATATATGAGACATTTAATAGCCCCATCACTTTTGGCGGCAGATTTTACCCGATTGAAAGAAGAAATTGAGATGGTCAATTACAGCAACGCGGACTGGTTTCACGTTGATGTGATGGACGGGCGGTTCGTACCGAATATCTCTTTTGGCTTTATGATTATCGAAGCGATTAAAAAAATTGCAAAAAAACCATTGGATGTGCATCTGATGATTGTCGAACCTGAAAAATATATTGAGCAATTCCGCAAGTCTGGCGCAGATATTATCACGGTGCATTACGAAACCTGTCCGCATTTGCACCGCACCATTCAGCAAATCAAAGATACGGGGGCAAAAGCTGGCGTGGCTATCAATCCGCATACCCCTGTCTCGGTCTTAGAAGATATTTTGGAAAATGCCGATTTGTTCTTGCTCATGTCCGTAAACCCTGGATTTGGGGGGCAAAAATTTATTTATCAGACATTAAATAAAATAAAAAAACTGCGTACCATGTTAGACGAGCGCAATCTCGATACGCATATAGAAATAGACGGCGGCGTGGGTATGCAAAATGCCGAAGCCCTTTTGCAGGCAGGGGCAGACGTTTTGGTGGCGGGTGTAACGGTTTTCAAAGCCGAAGAACCTGTTAAAATGATAGACGATTTGAAAAATTTATCGTATCGCAAATTTGATGAGTTTTAAATGAAAAAAATCATCATCTTAGGTCCTGCACACCCGCTTAGAGGAGGATTGGCAACTTTTGACGAAAGGCTGGCGCGGGAGTTTCAGGCGCAGGGGCATCTTGTACGCATATATACATTCAGTTTGCAATATCCCGATTTCCTATTCCCTGGCAAAACGCAATATTCGGACGACCCCGCACCACAAGACCTTGATATTCAAGTCCTTATCAATGCCATCAACCCCTTAAATTGGTTGATTAATGGTCGGAAAATAGCCAACGAAAACGCCGATGTGGTGATATGCCGCTTTTGGTTGCCTGTGATGTCACCATGTTTGGGGACTATATTGAGATTGGTAAAACGCAACAAAGTATCGCAAATAATTGGTTTAATTGATAATATCATTCCCCACGAAAAACGCTTTGGGGATAAGTTTTTAGCGCAATATTTCGTCGATGCCTGTCATCGCTTTGTCGTCATGAGCCAATCGGTTGCTGACGAAATGAAGACATTTACGGATAAAAAAAGCACCTATATTCCGCATCCGATATATGACAATTATGGCGAAAAAGTAAGTAGAGAAGAAGCATTAAATCAATTACAACTCGCTGATAATCAACGCTATATCTTATTTTTTGGCTTTATCAGAAAATACAAAGGCTTGGATTTGCTCATAGAAGCCATGAATACTGAGGGGGTACGTCAAACGGGCGTAAAACTCATCGTAGCGGGTGAATTTTATGCTGATGAAAATCAATATCGAGATTTGATTACATCATATAATCTTGATAATCAAATTATTATCCATTCTGATTTTATTTCAAACGATAAAGTGCGCTACTATTTTGCGGCGGCTGATATGGTTGTGCAGCCCTACCGTTCTGCAACCCAAAGCGGCATATCTCAAATAGCTTATCATTTTGAAAAACCGATGCTCGTTACCAATGTCGGTGGCTTACCCGAAATTGTGTCGCATGGCATATCGGGCTACGTGGTGGATACCAACGTCGAAGCCATTTCTGAAGCAATTGTAGATTTTTATAAAAACAATAAATTAGCACAATATACTGAGGGGGTCATTTCTGAAAAGTCAAAATTCAGCTGGGAGGCAATGGCGAATATTTTTTTGACATAGTGGCTACCTGATTTTAACAAAAGCTGTCATTGCGAGCGCAGCGAAGCAATCTGTTGAAATACCCGAAATATTAAACGTTTAGAACATCGAATAGTGGAACAGATTGCTTCGCTGCGCTCGCAATGA
>JAYVKQ010000920.1:0-12178 GCA_043768285.1 Saprospiraceae bacterium
AGTTACAAAATCAGACTTGAACGCATCAGGTGTTATGTACTATCGCTTAGAAACTGCTGACCACTCAGCTACTAAGAAAATGATTGTTATTGAATAATAACTTTTGTGATTATGAGATTATGAGAATGGAGATTTAAAATCTCCATTCTCTAATCACAAAATCTCTAATAAAAACCAATCACCATTTTGAAGATATATGCTTTAAATCGGTTTTTGGGATGGCCTCTCGCGACTTGTGTCCGAGGGGCTTTTTTTTGTGTTATATCTTTGTTAATTGGAAGGAATCAGAGGACGAAATGAAAATATGTGCGTTAGTATTTTGAGTAGTTCACGCGCACAATGGGTTGAAAAGCCCCGTTAGGGGCGCAATGTGGGTAACAGTAAACGACAAATCTCCCTTCTCTAAACCCCTTTAGCATACGTTTCGCTTAAAATCGGAGAACTACTATAAATATAGTAAAACTACCCCAAATTTTAAGTAAAACGTATGCTAATGGCGCTTAGAGCTTAGGAATAGCAAAACTTTACCTATATTTCATTTCTAACAAGACTTTTTAACCCATCATTCACATTCATTCTTAAAATTTATTTTATGAAATTATTAAGCATACTTTTCACCCTAATCGCTACCCCCTCAGTATTTTTCGCTTGGAAAGAGTTTAACAGCTACGAAGGCAAGTTTCGTATCGTCACGCCAACGGGCGAAATGACAGAGAAAGTCAGCAAAATGAAAACTGTAGTAGGAGATTTGGATTATCATCAATTTATCTGCAAATCGGATGAAAAAAACGTGGATAATGTTTTTTATATCGTCAGTTATTGCGATTATCCAAAAGGTAGTTTTCCGAAAGATTCTACCGAGTTAATACAGGCTTTTTTGGATACAACTGTAGAAGGTTCAGTTGAAAGTGTGAACGGTAAATTGACATATCAATCAGATATTCAATTAGTTACACATAAAGGGAAAATATGGCGGGTGCAATACAACAACGATAAGGTATCCGTCAAAAATAAATGCTTTCTGGTAGGCGATCGTTTCTATATATTGCAAGTTATGACATTAAAAGAGCGATTTATGAATTCTTCGATTGATAAATTTTTGGATTCGTTCTATGTTTTTTAACTTTGTCACAAATTAGATAATATGGCGACAAAGCATAAAAAAATCTGCGTTTTTCCTGGTTCTTTTGACCCCATTACAGCAGGGCACGCAGACCTTGTAAAAAGAGCTTTGCCACTGTTTGACACGCTGATTATAGCCATAGGTATGAATGCCCAAAAAACGTCGTTGTTCTCTCTTGAGCAACGCACGGCTTGGATTAAAGATGTTTTTAAGGACGAAAATAAAGTAGTCGTAGATACGTTTGAAAATTTGACCGCTAATTATTGTAAAACGGTGAATGCGCATTGGATACTGAGGGGGTTGCGCAATGCGTCCGATTTTGATTACGAAAAGACTATTTCTCAATTAAATTTTATCGTTGGAGACGGCGTAGAAACGTTTTTTTTGATTTCTCAACCACAATTTTCTCATATATCTTCAACGATAGTCCGCGAAATTATCAAGGGTGGGGGAGATGCCTCTCCTTTTTTGCCAAACGAAATTATTATTAAATAAATAGTTGAGTAGTATTGAGTAACATAATATTTGTTTGCTAATATTCTATTCGAGCTGATTTTAAAACTATTACGCATGAAAACTGCATTTTTAACCATACTTTTGACGATTAACGCCGCATTGCTACTTGCTCAAAGTCCTGCGAATGGTACTATCTGGTATTATAACCAAAAAGATAGAGTAGGCAAAAACGGCAAATCTTTTTCCTACAAGATAGTAGGTGATACGATTATCAATCAAAAAACCTGTAAGGTCATTAAAGATGGCTTTGGCTGTTCTGCCTTACCTACTTTTGGCGAAATACTATCTTATGAAGGTAAAAAAGTGTTTTGGTACGATAGGTCATTGCGTACCTTCAAATTGTTATACGATTTTGGCGCAAATACGGGTGACGTGCTTCAATTGGGTTTGCAAAAAGGTAGTTCACAGCTTTTTAATGTCCGGGTGGATAGTGTAAAAGATATTGTCATTGGTAGCGAAGTATTTAGAATTCAGTATTTAAAGCTAATGGGACCTCTGTTCGATTACGTTTTTGGCGGCGAAGCTGTCGAAAGGGCAGGTTGTACGTTCAATTTTTTTCCACAACTCGGTGCTTGCACACCGCTCCAAAATGGCGGATTGCGGTGCTATAATGAACCTAATAAAGCTTTTTTTAAAATAACAACCGACCCTTGCGAATCTACACCCATAAAAGAAACCGATAATATCGCTAACTACAATATTCAAGTTTATCCTAACCCCTCAGTATTTACCCTCAATTTGAGGCTTGAAAAAGAAATAACGGATGGGTATCATGTTGCTGTTTTCTCCATATTTGGTCAATCCCTTTTTAATAAAAATTATACTTTTGAAAAAGATATTTCGGTTGATATTAACGCTTGGCAAACGGGTCTATATACCATAATAGTATCAAACAAGGAAGGCGGGCGATGGATAGGTAAATTTGTTAAAAATTGATATGATAGTAAATTTGTAAATATTGATTACCTATTTTGATATATTTTTTAAAATTATTAAGAATTTTTTAAAATTTTTAGTGAAAATATAAGATAAACGCTTATTTTTACATTCAACGTAAGGCAATTTTAAATCAAGAACCATTTCGCAAGCAATGCTCAAATTGCAATTACATTAACCTTTAATTTATAACCCCCACATTAGCAATACAATAAGAAAACACACACCCTATTTGAACAAGTCATGTTTCATGACTTCTATCTACGCATTATTCATTCAACCCCACACTTTATAAGTCTGCCAATGCAGGCAAGCAACAACTATTGAGCAAATAAAATTTATTATTCACATACTAAGAACACACACGTAAACAAATATGAAAAATTTATCTTCTCAGGTTGAGTTGGTTAACCAAATCATTATACGAGGTATTAACATGGGTTTCGCACAGGTAAAAGCAACTGACTATGCTACCAATGGTAGGTTAATTCATGTGGGAGACAAAAAATTGACATATTTTGGCAATTGTAGCTATCTCGGATTAGAACACGATATGCGCATTAAAAATGCAGCTATCGATGCCATAAATAGATACGGATTGCAATATGCCTGTTCACGGACATATTCGTCTCTTGCTATTTATGATGAGTTGGAAGAACTTTTGTCTCAAATATTTAAAAAACCAACCCTTGTTGCTCCTACGACTTCAATTGGGCACATTGCAAATATTACAACCCTTGTTTCAGCTGATGATGTTATTATTTTGGATCATCAAGTACATGCCAGTGTGAAAAATGCAGTCATGATTGCAAAAGCAAATGGCACGGCTGTAGAAACAATTCGCCATAACCGAATGGATATTTTAGAAAGCCGTATAAATAAATTGAAAGACCAATACAATAAGATATGGTACATGGCAGATGGCGTTTATTCTATGTATGGTGATTGTGCGCCTTTTGATGACATGTATAATTTAATGGAGAAATATGAACAATTTTGGTGTTATGTAGATGATGCTCATGGTATGAGCTGGTCAGGAAAAAATGGTCAAGGTTTCGCATTAAGCCGATTTCCAAAATACCATAACCAATTAATCTTGTCTGTATCATTAGTAAAAGGCTTTGGTGTGCATGGCGGTGCTATGATATATCCGACGGAAAAATTAAAGGAATTAGTCCGCAATACGGGTAGTTCCTTGATGTTTGCAAGTCCAATGCCTCCTGCATACATAGCCGCGAATATTGCTTCCGCTAAAATCCATTTAACGGATGAGATAATTACATTGCAGAACAATCTACGCCAAAGAATAAGCTATTTTATTATGACAGCCAAGGGTATGAATATCCCTTTAATAAATGAAGAAAAAACGCCTATATTCTTTATTCCTGTTGGGCAACCAGAATGGGGTTACCAATTAATGAAAGAATTGTACGATAGTGGCTATTTATTAAACCTTGCTATTTTTCCTGCTGTACCGTACAAAAACACAGGTTTAAGATGTATAATGACTAATCATCACACATTAGAAGATACTTTTGAATTACTTTCAGCAGTTAAACATTGTATTAATAATGTTGAAAAAAACAATCAAGTAAGCTGGGAAGAAAACATAACAAAATCATTTGGATTAACGTCACAAAACGGATAATATGGTATAAAAATTGGTTCAGTGTTTAAACAACCTTTAATTTATTACTTAAAAAAATAGGAAGCCAAATAGCACAAAAGTAATAACGATATTCATCGTTTGTACCTGCTATTTGGCTTCCTATTTTTTATCCAAACGATTTATCAATTATTAGATGTGGCTTAATTAAAACTGATGTTAAAAAAAATTTTACATTATTTCATTCCCACTAGATTAAGACGAGAGTCGCACGTTTATTATCGAGCAGTTGCACTTGTAGCAGTAAATTTATTCCTTCTGCTTGCTATTGTGTTGATGGATGTAACTATTAGGATACTTTCATTAACAAATGCTCCTAATCTTGGATTAATAATATTGACAATTACCATCATATTATTTATTACAAAAAAATACGGAAACCTAGTCCTTTCTGGTAATATAATGTCACTTTGTTGTTTTTTTATTTTAGCTGAAAGCGTGCCTAAAAGTGGTGGACTCTATTCAGACAATTTGATTTGGATGATACTCTCTCCAATGATCGCCCTATTATTCTCTAACAAGTTATCTGGATTCTCATGGCTTGTCATTTTATTAGCTTTTACGGGATATCAATATGCTACTTTCAATGCGTATGATTTCGGTGATTTAAAACTATCAAACAGTACTTATTATTTTGTTAGCTATTTTTCTTTATTTGTATTCATTTACGGCATTATCATCATTTTTGAACGCGGTCAAGAGTTAATCATCAGAATGTTGATTAATCAAAAAATAAAACTTAGACAACAGAAAAAAGAAATTAGCAAAAAAAATAAAGAACTCAAACTCGCAGAAGAAAGATTGTTACAATCCAATACCGAACTCGAAAATTTTGCTTTTATTGCCTCTCACGATATGCGCGAACCCTTACGTATGATTGGTATGTACACCCAACTGACGCAAAAAAAATTAAGAGATAGTGCAGATAAATCAACCACAGAATATTTAGGATATGTAACGGATGGCGTGTCTCGTTTACAAAACCTATTGGAAGATTTGCTTAATTATTCACGCCTTGGTAAAGACCTCAATACACACAAACCCGTAGATCTGAATAATACAATCTATGCTGTTATGTATAACTTGCTGGCGAATGTCAAAGATAGTAATGCCTCTATCATTACTGATCAATTGCCAACTATTCATGCGTGCTCTTCAGAAATGAACCAATTATTTCAAAATATCCTTGCCAATGCTATCAAATTTCGCAAAAAAGATGTCTCCCCTGAAATATTAATTCGGTCAGTTGAAAGAGAAGATGATTTTGAATTCAGCATTAAAGACAATGGCATAGGCATCAAAGCGACTGACCAAGACAGGGTTTTTAATATTTTTGAAAAACTCCATTCAAAAAGCCAATTTGAAGGCAGTGGTATTGGTTTGGCAACTTGCCGCAAAATCGTTGAAAACTTAGGTGGTAGAATATGGCTTTCAAGTGAAGAGGGCGTAGGCACTACTTTCCATTTTACCATTCATAAAGACAAAATTGCCAAAAATATTGAACTTCAAAAAGAGAAAATTGAACAACAAAAAGTGAATGAAGAATTACAAAATGAACTCGTAGTAGCCTATTGAGTAGTAGGCTATAGCCCAAAAAAACTAAAAATACTGAGGGGGTAAGTGAGTAAGCAATAGACAATCAGCAATAGGTAGTAATATTCAAACTATCAACTATCAACTATCAACTATCAACTATCAACTATCAACTATCAACTATCCATTATAAATTCTCAATTATACAACGTATCTTTCGGGCACTAACTAAATAAAAAGCAAGTGCCTTATGCCTACACAACTATCTCCGCAAGCGATTTTGGGTATCATTGTCGCGTATTTTATTATGCTCATCGTCATCGCGTACTACACCAGTCGCGGGTCATCTGACAACCATTCCTTTTTTATGGCAAAACGCCAATCTCCGTGGTATTTGATTGCCATTGGGATGATAGGCACATCCATATCGGGTATCACCTTTATCTCCGTGCCAGGGTGGGTTGATGCACGCTCGATGTCGTATATGCAAACTGTTTTGGGTTTTCAAATTGGGTATGCAATCATTGCATTTGTTTTAATGCCAATGTATTATAAATTAAATTTAATTTCTATATACACGTATCTTGAAAAGAGATTTGGTGTAGCGAGCTACAGAACAGGGTCAGCCTTTTTCTTATTATCACGTACAATTGGCTCGGGGTTTAGGCTCTATTTGGCGGCAATGGTACTCCACCAATTTGTCACATATCCGCTCTATTTATCGGGCGGACGACCCGACACACCCTTCAATTCTGCCCTTATTTTTGGCTTAACGGTCTTTGTCACAATTGGCTTAATATGGTCATACACCTTCAAAGGTGGCGTAAAAACCATCATTTGGACGGATTTAATTCAGACCCTTTGCTTAATCGGGGCTTTAATAATGACCCTCATTATGTTGGGCGATAAATTAGGATTGAGCTTCACGGGCATATTCCAGACAGTTTCGGATAGTCCAAAATCGCAAATGTTTTTCTTTGAAAATGGTTGGGAAGACCCTAAAAATTTCTTTAAACAGGTGTTGTCTGGTGCAAGTATCTGCATCGTCATGTCAGGACTTGACCAAGATATTATGCAAAAAAACTTGACCGTAAAGACCCTCAAAGGGGCGCAGGTCAATATGATAAGCTATGGACTTTTGCTTGGTTTTATCAACTTTTTATTCCTTTCATTAGGCATTTTGCTATTCATGTACGCCAAGCAAAACAATATCGAAATACCCGTCGTGAATGGCACGCCACGCACGGATTTACTATTCCCAACAGTGGCTTTGCAACACGCGCCTGCCGCTATTGGGGTGATGTTTTTCTTAGGCATATTGGCTTCCACTTATGCCAGTGCAGACAGTGCTTTGACCTCACTAACTACGGCTTTTTGCATAGATTTCTTAGGTTTTGATAAGAAAAAAGATGATACAGGCAAAAATACGCGCACATTAGTGCATCTCGGTTTCTCGGTTTTATTGTTCATTATCATCATCATTTTCTATTGGATAAACAAGGCTTCGGTCATTGAAGCGATATACAAAGCGGCGAGTTACACCTATGGACCCCTATTCGGTTTATTCGCCTTTGGCTTTTTGAATAAAAGAAAAATCAGGGACAATATTGCCCCCTATATCTGTATCGCATCACCTATAATCACCTATATCATCAATGAAAATTCAATGGCATGGTTCAATTATAAATTCGACTTCGAGCTATTGATACTCAATGGGTTATTGACGTATTTGGGGCTTTGGGCTATTTCTTCTAATGAAAAAGTGGAGGTGTGACTTCCTAAATACTGAGGGGGTATAGTATTTCATCAATTCCGCATATGACATAAATTAACCACAGATGACACTGATTAGACAGATTTTTACTGATTTCTTCCGTTTGGGATATAAATAAAATCAGTAAAAATCTGTTAAATCAGTGTCATCTGTGGTTGATTTATGTCATATGCGGAATAACTTGTTTAATGCAATATCTTGTAAACCAATTCTTTAAGCAACTCTCCATCTGGCACACCGTCCGAATTGACCCCTTTTGATTTTAAATCATATTCTTTCAAAATGCCGATGACCCCCTCAGTATGTGAGCGCGAAAAATGCCGCCCCGCCGCTTGATATTCTTTTAAAAACCAATCTGAGCGCAAGCCCATTGTCTTTACTTGGTCTGCCACAGGCTTATCTTTTACAAAATGAAACATGAATAATTTTGAAAAATAACCGTATAAACTGCTGATAATCACCACTAAAGGTGCGTCTTTCGGATTTTGAGCGAAGTATTTTATTATCCTATTCGCTTTCAAAATATCGCGTGTGCCTATGGCTTTTTGTAACTCAAACACATTGTACTCGCGGCTGATTCCGATATATTTTTCAATATGGTTTGGTGTAATCGTTTCTTTCGCTTTGAGATTGATTTTGAGTTTTTCTAATTCGTTGATAATTTTCCCCAAATCCGTTCCCAGATAATCCACCGTCAAATTCAAGGCTTCTTGGTTGATACTCATATCGTTTTCTTTCAACCAATTGCGGATAAAATCAGGTACTTGGTTTTCGTATAAAGGCTTACCTTCAAATACTACTGCATTTTTTACCACTGCTTTGGCAAACGCCGTCCGCATATCCAATTTCTTATGTTTATGCGCAATACACAAGACTGTACTAACCGAAGGCTTTTCGATATAGCTCTGCAATTGGGCAAGCGTCTTCATATCTTGCGCCTCCTTGATAATCACAACTTGGTATGCCGACATCATCGGATACCGCCGTGCATTGTCCACAACTGTTTGAAAATCAATATCTTTGCCGTATAAAATGGTCTGATTAAACGATTTCATACTCTCGTCCAACACCTCATTTTCGATGACCTCCGTAATGGCATCAATATAATAGCTCTCCTCGCCGTGTAGAAAATACACAGGTTTATAGTCCTTTTTCCGAATGGATTGTATGATTTCTTTAAATTCCACGTTATTGTTTTTGAGTAAAAAAGTAGGAAAAGGTTTCAAAATGGCTTATCTCCTTCAACTTCGTTGGCAATTCTATAAATAAACATTATGCTGGCATCCGAAGGGCGATTTCAATCGCCCTTCGGAAGTGAAAACTAATGCACAAATGCCTTGACTGTCCATAGGGTAAATTGCCTTTAACTCTGTGAAACCTTTTTTCAAACCACAATATTAGACAAAATTTGAGGGATAAAACACAAACACAACCATGAAATTTATTCCCTACTTTTGCGGCTTAATAATTTCACATATTTATGAACCCAATCATCGAGACTGCCCTGCGTACCTTAGACATTGAAATCGAAACCCTCACGCACCTACGCGAGAGTATCAACGCTGATTTTGTGAAAACGGTGGAAGCCATTGCCAAATGCAAGGGGCGCGTAGTGGTAACGGGTATCGGCAAATCGGCAATCGTAGCCCAGAAAATAGTAGCGACCTTCAACTCAACAGGCACCCCCTCAGTATTTCTACACGCTGCTGACGCTATTCATGGCGATTTGGGCATCGTTCAGCCCGTAGATATTGTACTTTGTCTGTCAAAAAGCGGCGATACGCCCGAAATTAAGGTATTAGTACCACTATTAAAAAATTTTGGTAATATCTTAATCGCTATGGTTGCCAATAAAAATTCCTATCTCGGGAAGCAAGCGGATTTGATTTTATATACCCCTATTGCCCAAGAAGCTGACCCTAATAATCTCGCACCTACCGCCTCCACAACAGCACAAATGGCGTTGGGCGATGCTTTAGCGATTGCACTTTTAACCTTACGCGGGTTTCAACCTGAACATTTTGCACAACTCCATCCAGGTGGGGCGTTGGGAAAACAATTGTACTTGCGGGTGCGTGATATTTATCCTTTGCACGGCATCCCCTCAGTATTTGAAGATACTTTTTTGAAAAATATCATCATCGAAATAACCTCCAAACGGCTCGGTGCAACGGCTGTTATTGACGATGATAAAAAAATAGTTGGTATCATAACGGACGGTGATTTAAGGCGTTTATTGATGACGGATAGGGATTTATCCACCATAATTGCCAACGATATTATGGGTAAATCGCCTAAAACGATTGAACCAGATGCGCTCGGCGTTGAGGCTTTACGGATTATGCGCGAGTTGAGTATTACACAGTTGATAGTCGTAAATGCTCAAAAACAGTATTTGGGTATGGTACATTTGCACGATTTGATTAAAGAGGGGCTGGTGTAGAATACCTCTCAAAAACTCAGAAAAAATCCGTCATTGCGAGCGCAGCGAAGCAATCTGTTGCACGACGCAGGATATTCTTTCTATATTCAATTCTGAATCATTGGTGTTCAAAAGATTTTGTTTTAAAAACAATGTATTGATTTTCAATAATTTACAATGCTTCTCGACAAAGGTTTAGTAAACTGAAAATTATTTTTTTTGAAAAAAAAAATAATTTTCAGTTTACTAAACCTACGCACGAAACGTTTTTATGCTATTTAACAAAATCCTTTGAACACTAATGATTCTGAATACTTGATTTTAATGTCTTATATTATAGAAAGTGCCACAGATTGCTTCGCTGCGCTCGCAATGACAGCTTTTTGTTGGAATGGACATTTACAACCTATTGAAAGTCAAGCGTTTACCCGTAATGTTATCAAAAAACTTTCCATTTTGATAAGCGATATGCCCGCTCACTATGGTTGCATCAATACCCCCCCGCAGGATTTTGCCCTCCAAAGGCGACCAACCACAATGGTAGTGGATATTGTTTTTGGTCACTTTCCAACGTTTATCCACATCCACAATGACCATATCTGCCCAATAACCTTCGTCCAAATAGCCCCGTTTTTCAATTTGAAAACAATCCGCAACGGCGTGGCTCATTTTTTCGGCAATGCGCTCTAAGCTAATCATATCTTGATGATAAAAACCGAGCATGATATTCAAAGAATGTTGCACCAATGGCAGACCCGAAGGCGCATCAAAATACGGCTTCGATTTTTCTTCAAAAGTATGGGGCGCGTGGTCGGTTGCAATGACATCAAAATGATTGTCCAGCAAGGCTTTAAATAAGGCTTTTTGATCTTTTACGCTTTTGATGGCAGGGTTACATTTTATTTTATTGCCAAGCGTTTCATATTGATTTTCATTGAAATACAAATGATGCACACAAACTTCTGCCGTAATACGCTTGTGCTTTAAAGGCGTTTTATTATCAAAAAGATTGATTTCATCTGCCGTTGAAATATGCAGAATATGTAAGCGCGTATTGTGTTTTTTAGCCAAAGATACTGCCATTGACGAGGATTTGTAACACGCTTCGTGGTTGCGGATAATGGGGTGGTAAGCGGCAGTTATTTCCTTACCCAAATTTTTATACAGTTCAGTATTATGCCTCACAGTGGCTTCGTCTTCGCAGTGCGTGGCAATCAACAATTCGCAATTCGAGAACAAATTTTCTAAGGTTTTTTCATTATCCACAAGCATATTACCTGTACTGCTGCCCATAAAAACCTTTACACCACAGACATTGCGCTTATCCGTTTTCAAAACTTCCTCCAAATTGTCGTTGGTTGCGCCCATATAAAAACTGTAATTGGCGAGTGCATTCTGAGCTGCAATAGCGTATTTATCCTGCAAAAGGCTCTGCGATACTGAGGGGGGATTGACATTCGGCATTTCCATAAACGATGTGGTACCACCCGCTACAGCCGCCCGACTTTCGGAAAAAATATTGCCTTTGTGCGTTAGCCCTGGCTCTCTGAAATGCACTTGGTCGTCAATTACACCAGGGAAAATATGCTTGCCCGATGCGTCAATGACGTGCGCTTTTTCTTTCGTGTTGATTTGATTCTCAATTTTTTGTATCAAACCGTCTTTAATCAAAATATCCTTTACTTCGATTTTTCCGCGATTGACGATTTGCCCATTTTTTATAATGATAGTAGCCATATCTTTTTTAATTTAGTGTAAAAATAAGGCTTATTAACGATTATCCTACATTTTAATGTTGTAATGATTTTTTTGAAATTTACCTTATCTCGAATATTCCCTTTTCTTAGTCGTCAATGAAACACAAATGACTGTCCGTATTCTCTCCTGTTTTCATAATAAAAGAAATCCAAATAGAAGACCACGTTTTTAGGATTATTTGTTGTACCCCGCTGTGTTTTGGACTGTTTTGTCGCTCGTGTGCAAAAAGTAACCGATACGTGGTCATGTACCACATAAGTAGGTAGATGTAAATAATCGACAATTTTATTTTTCATACTACACTGATAATGAATATATTACAAGTCGTACATCGTACATCTACTTAGTATATAATTCTACTTTGGCACTCTAATAATTTTAAAAATACAAGAAGGTTTTTGATTTTCTTTTTATAAAAAATTTTCAATTTTTTATAAAAAGAAAATCAAA
>JAYVKQ010000921.1:0-3308 GCA_043768285.1 Saprospiraceae bacterium
TATCAACTATAATCTATCAACTATAATCTATTACTTCGCTTTATTAATAATCAAAATGCCCCCAATAATACACGCCATACCCAAAAAGTGCCAGAGGGTCAAAACCTCGCCATCCCAAACGCCCCAAATCACGGCTACAATGGGGATAAAATAGGTAATCGAACTTGCAAAAACAGCCGTAGCGTATTGCAACATCATATTAAAAATAAGTTGTGAAAAAGCTGTACCTATTACGCCCAATGTCACTACAGCCCAAAATGCCGATTTGCCTTTTGGAGCCGTTTGATATATATCGAGCCAGTTTGTAGAAAAAAAGTGCATTGCTGCCAATATGCCGCCCATAGACACCGCTACCGCCGAATAATGCAACGGCTTAACATCAGATAGATATTTTTTCACTAAATTCACATTCAAACCATAACATATAGTCGCTGCCACCACGCAGAGGGCGTAGCCATTTAAGGCAAAATCCCCTTGATTATTGCGCAATATCAAGACGGCTGACCCTACAAAACCGAGGCTTAAACCCACTATTTGTAGCCATTTGGCGGGCTGTCGGAACAACAAAATGCCCATAATAAAGGTAAAAACAGGGGTCAATGTATTTAAAACTCCCGCTACCGAACTGCTCACACCCATTTGCGCCGCGCTAAACAAATAGGCAGGTACGAACATACTCAACATACTGGACACAAAGATTATTGGCAACTTGCGCACAGGAATATACCGCAATGCCATTGCCCCAAAAACACCCAACACCACAAACGCCGATACCATACGCAAACTCGCCACTTGCCAAGACGAATAAGCCTCTAACCCCCGTTTGACGAGGATAAAAGAACTGCCCCACGTGAGTGTGAGGACGAAAAAAGACAGCCAAATGAGTGTAGATACTGTCCCGCCCAGTCGGGATGAAACTGAAAGCATCAAGGGGGTATTTGATTTTACATTTTTGAACATAAACAGGCGGATTTCTTGAATTAATCACCAAAGGTAGTTGTTTTGTCTATATTTTATCCGAAACCTTACTCCGCTTTATAAACTGACCATACCCTTTTTTAATCAAACACTGATTATTGTCAATCGCTACCGTACCCCTCAGTATTACGGTCTCTACTTTGCCTTGTACTTTCCAACCTTCGTAGGCAGAATAATCGGTGTTCATATGGTGCGTTTTGGCAGAGATTTCATGTTTGGTTTTGGGATTAAAAATGACAATATCGGCATCTGACCCTACGGCAATTGTGCCTTTGCGGGGGAACATTCCGAATATCTTGGCAGGGTTGGTACACGCCACTTCTACCATTTTATTCAAAGTGATTTTATCTTTTCGAACACCTTCTGAATAGAGTAATTCGATGCGGTGTTCGATGGCAGGATGCCCATTCGGTATTTTTGAAAAATCGTCTTTACCCATGAGTTTTTGTTCCCATTTGAAAGGGCAATGGTCAGTGCCAACGACTTCTATAATGCCTTGGTTGATGGCAGCCCAAAGATGCGTTTGGTCTTTTTTCTCACGCAAAGGAGGCGACATCACCCATTTTGCGCCTTCAAAATTGGGCTTTTCGTACAGGGAAGCATCTAAAATGAGATATTGAATACACGTTTCGCCAAATACTTTTTGATTGCGAAAAGTGGCTTGACGTATGGCATTGGCTGCACCTTCGCACGTCATATGCACAATATAAATCGGGCATTTATTATAAAAACCAAAATCTGTAAAACGATGACTGGCTTCACTTTCTGTTATTTCGGGTTGAGAGAGATAATGATAAACAGGCGTGAGTTTCCCCTCGCTACGGTGTTTAGCAACCAAATAATCTATCATATCGCCGTTCGTTGCGTGGGCTGTCACCATGCCACCACAACGCTTGACTTCTTGCATCAAACCATTCATTTGCCTATCGTCAATCATCAATGCGCCACGATATGCCATAAACATTTTGAACGATGTAATGCCCTCTTTTTGAATCAAAGGCTCAATTTCTGCCTTCGTTTTATCATTAAAATCAGTGACTGCCATATGAAAACTATAATCACCGACAGCCGTTCCAGTTGCCCTGCCAGACCACTCTTCAAAGGCAGCATATAGAGAATTACCTTGTTTTTGAAGGATAAAATCTATAACAGTTGTTGTGCCACCATGCAAAGCGGCGCGCGTACCTGTTTCGTAACTATCGCTCGAAAAAGTACCCATAAACGGCATTTCGAGATGCACATGAGGGTCAATACCCCCTGGAAAGATGAGTTTGCCCGTTGCATCAATGGTTTTGGCTACCCCCCCCTCAGTATTTAAGCTCCCTTTGGGGGTTTGGGGGCGGCTAATAGCTACAACCTTTTCATTGTCTATTAAAATATCGCCAATAAAATCGTCGGTGGCGGTGATGATGCGTCCGTTCTGAATTAAAGTTTTCATATATTCTTTTATTTATTTTTTTTGTCGCTTAACAGGTTCTGTAAAATCACGTTCCAAATCGTATTTGACGATATACGTTGTTATCTCTACGCCTTCAATCACTTCTTGATTTTCTAAAACAAAAGGATTTTTAACTTCTTTATTGACAAACACCAAATATACGCCTTTATCCAAACCCAAACTTTTGATATAATATGCCAATTGCGTTTTGCCTTTTGTGAACCGCACGAGGTCATAGTAAATTTTAGACTCTACGACACTTTCCTGCCCTGCTACATTAATAACCAAATCGCTACGCCCCAAAGCAACATGGGCTTCGAGATAACTTTTTCCTTCAACGGCTAATAAAAATGCTTGAATATAGGTTTCAAAACTGTAAATCAAAGCGGCTTCGCGCAGTCCTTTTGGATTGCCGTTTTCGTCATATTCTATAAAATAACGAAACCCCCGCTTTTTAGCATACACCTGATATTCTCGAATAATTTTATCCATATTCAATTTCTCATCGGGTGTCAAAAAATTCTCCAACCAGATATTGCCTTGAATTTGCTCAGCTTCGCCATTCATCATCGGATAAAAATATTTTTGCAAGCGTTTTTTGTAGAGGGGAACCCAAAACAAGACATTACCATTCTCATCTCTTTTTATCAACCCATTGATATAAAAATAGCGAACATGTTCTTTATCAACGTCAAATTTGACTTTGCGCTCCAAAAACAATAATTCTTCTAAGAATTTTTGATGTTTTTTAGCTTTATTTATCACATTGGAGACGTTTTTATCTAAGGCTTCAAACAAATACCAATCTTCTACGACCAAATAATCTACATAATCTATGACGGATTTAGCCTTATTCAACTCAATTAATCTTGCTGCAAAACCATTGACTAAC
>JAYVKQ010000922.1:0-4074 GCA_043768285.1 Saprospiraceae bacterium
GACAAAGGTTTAGTAAACGGAAAATTATTTTTTTTTGAAAAAAAAATAATTTTCCGTTTACTAAACCTACGCACAAAACATTTTCATGAAATTTATCAAAATCCTTTGAACACTAATGATTGAGTATTCGATATAGTTTATTTGATAATCAATATATAAGTATTTTATTTTGAAACAATTAGACAATTTAGAAGAGTTAGAAAATAGCAAAATAGATATATGGAAAATCCTTAGATGGTGGGAAGGAAAACGATTGCCATACAACATCACAATAGTTGTTATATCCATAGGCAGTTTAGCATTCAACTTAGAACCTTATTCACAGAATTTTGGAAATGGTCATTTCCCCTAGTTGCCTATAATATTTTTTATCTTAGAATTAATTGTTGGAGCTAATTTTTGTTTTTGTAGTGGTTTCTTAACTGAAGTGCTTTATTTTTATTACTTCAAAAAATTAGTTATGGATAAAACAACAAGGCAAGTAATGCTGATAATCGGTTATTTTCTGTCAATTATTTTTGCTTTGGAATTTGGGAGTATGGTGATTTCGTCCTTTCCTTATCATTTTAAATAGCTATAAATACGCATTAAATCTATTTTATCAATAATTTTAAAATAAATCCTTTGCTAATGGAAAATTTACAAAGCTTGGATATTAATAATCAATTCACATAAAGTATAAGTCGCTTTTTGGCGTAACTGTTCTTCATCTAAATCATTGTCATCCCTAATATCTGGATTAGAACAATAAGCATCAACATCACTTGACAACGTTGCTAATAGTTCATATGTTTTTTCAGAATAATGAAAAGCATCATTTGGGTAAGTTTGCAAATATTTCGTTTCAAACTCAATACTATTAATTCTGCCACTAACATATTCGCTAATCAGTATTAGATATTTTTCTAATTCCTTCTTTTCTATGTTATTCATTTTATCATAAAAATTTACAATATTCAATCACAATATATTCATTTTTAGATAATTACATATAAGAATATAATTAATTAATTACGATTTTTTGTTTTAAATAAATTACCTCCACAACCCCTGCAACACAACACACTGATTTTCAGACCTTTGCATATCCCAAATCCACAATTGCTCATATGGATATTTTTTCAATATATGCTGATGGGTGCTATCCAATTGGGGTGATAATTCATAGAAATTTTTCTTAAAAATGCCTTGCAAACAATAGAGAGCCAGTTCTCCTTTGGTCGCATTGTCGTAGGGACAGGTGTGTACTTGCGTTGTTTTTCTATCTGGTATTTGTTGTATCAAAAAGGCGGCAATTTGCTTTTTATCAGTTGTGAAAAGAAAGTTTTGCCATTGTTTATCTATGGAAAAGGCGCAGCCTTCACCACCCCAGTTGCCTTCCTGAACATATTGCCCACCCGTTAAACAGGCTTGAATTTGGCATAGGCTATCCCATTGTTTTTGTAATAAAATAGTCGCATTTGCTTGATTTTGTGCTGTTTTGGGGTCAAAATACTGAGGGGGTGTCTTGGTGTTTTGGGTTGTTTGCTTATCACAACAAGCAAACAGAACTATGGGTACAATAACAATCAATAGGATGCGCATATTGGGTAATGTTTTAAACAAAAATATAACGCAATTTAGTCAAAAAACGATATTATTGTACTTAAAATACTGAGGGGGTATACCCTTTATTCCACAATCTCAAACCCCCAACTAATCACCGCCGTTTTCTCCAACATAGCCGTCACGGAGCAATATTTCTCCATCGAAAGGCGAATAGCGGTTTCTACTTTTTCTGGTTTGAGTTTTCCTTTGAAGACATAGTTCATATGTATTTTTAGGAAGGGCGATGGGTTGGCATCTTCTTCGCGCTGCCCCTCAACGACGATACGCAAATCTTCGACCACTTGGCGCGATTTTTTTAATATCAGTATCACATCTATGGCTGAACAGCCGCCTAAGCCCATCAATATCAACTCCATCGGGCGTGCGCCAGCGTGCGTGCCACCAATCGCGGCAGCACCATCTATATGCACTTCAACCTTATCCGACCCTAAGGCGGCAAAGTGAAAATCGCCATCTACACGGTTCAATTCGACCTGCATGGTCTTTAATTTCATTTCCTTTTCGACTATCATATATTGTGGTATTAATTTTGACGCATGATTAAATAAGGAATAAGCGGAAAAATTACACAGAGGATATCAGAGGAGACACAGAGTTTCACGGAGTTTTTTTATATTCTCTGTGAAACTCTGTGTCTCCTCTGATATCCTCTGTGTAATTTTACGCTTGTTATGTAAACTCTAATTCTCACGCACAAAAGTACGATAAAATGAAAAAAATATTCTTTTTACTCACTCTTTTCGCTTGTAGTTGTGTCCAAATCTATGCCCAAAAGGTGGAAGATAAGGACATTATCAAAGTAGATTTGGATAAAGGGCTTATCAATGATGTAGAACCGACTGCCAAACCTAAAAAAATCAAAAAAGCATTTCCAAACTTTTCGAGCGAAACGGCTGAAAATCTTGACTACAATTGCGGTGGGGGCATTTTCTATCTTAATGATGATATGCACTTTTTCACAGCGCGGGATTATGTCGAAATCCGTGGCGAGTTTAAGGGCAAAATATCGCACGATGTATTGAACCAAAAGTTTGACATCGTAGCCAACCAATTGGGCAAACCCGACCACCAAGTAAAGCCGCAAGGCGATGATGAGGGTATTATGGTGGTCTATTACAAAAAAGAATACGGCTGCCTACGCCTTAACTACAATATTTCGACTGGAAATGTTTTTGAAATAGCCATTCATTACAAACCGATTGGTGAGGCGTGTATGGATTTGTGTTTTTAATAAAAAAAAATTGCCGCAACCTTGTGAGATTACGGCAAGAGTGAGTGTTTGAAGCGGCAGTATCCATTTTAGCAATGGATACTGCCGTTTTATGTTTATTTTTTCTCTTTCATCTGTTGCAAAGCCATTATTTCACGCTGCGTTTTTTGCAGCCCATCCATCGAGCCATCGAGGAAAATGACGTTGCCTTTACTGTCTTGGGCGAAATTTTTAATGGCTTCTGTCCACATCGCAAACATCAATACCGACATATCCATATTGGCATCTTGCATTTCTTTAGCGGCTTCAGCCATACCTTTTGCAACTTCTTGACGGAAGAGGGCAACACCTTGACCCCTCAGTTGCGCAGCGATTTTTTCGGCTTCGGCAGCGATTTTTATCGCGTTACCTTCGGCTTCAGCGGCTTTTGTTTTGGTAATCAAAAGGGCTTGACCTTCGTTTTCGGCAGCCGCTTTTAGGTTGTTTGAAGAGACCACTTTCGCCATTGAGCGCGTTATTTCTTCATCAAAACCAATATCATTCAATTGCAAATCTATGAGGTGATAACCCCATTCTTCGAGTGTATGGTCAAGTTGTTCTTTCACATCATGCACAATATCGCGGCGCAAACCCAATATCTCGGCTTGCTTGCGGGTTGCTACATAACCCCGCACCGAACCCTCTACGGAGCGCACCAACGATTGCATAAAATTGGCTTCGTTGATAAACTTAAAAGCCGCTTTATTGACGCTTTCCTCCGAGCCATCAATGACGGCGTAGAGTATCATGGTCTTGAAATGCACATTGGCTTGGTCTTGCGTAATGGCTTGAAATTCAATCTCTACCGAGCGATTTTGGGTAGATATGCGCTTGAAAATTTGCTCATAAACGGGAATACGAATATTCAAACCAGGGGACATAATGCGGCGGTATTTGCCAAAAGCTGTGACAACCCCAATCGTACCTTGTTGTATCTGTACCAATGACGAGAAAACAACAAGGAGGATTAAGCCAGCTATAATAGATAGTATTGACATACGGTTTTCGTTAAAAGGTGATAGGATATTTTTTTCTCTATGTATTCAACCTATATGATGTGTATTTAGTTTCAATAGTATTTTTTCAAAGACAAATATAGTTTTATTAACGACAAATATAGTCTCATTTACGATTAAAAAAGTGAATTTTATTTGGCATAAAGTAAGTTCAATTATTGGAAAAAAATAAGGGAATGTCGTGGCTACGCCACTTTTGAG
>JAYVKQ010000923.1:0-2486 GCA_043768285.1 Saprospiraceae bacterium
AAGACAAATAATCGCGCAGGCTTTGGTTATCCTCTACGATTAACACCGTCGCCTTTATGCTTTCGCCGTTTGTGCGTGAGATAGTCATCAGATGGGCAACCTCTTCTGTTCTTTCGGATAATATCGGTTCTTGCAGCATCTCTTCCGCTTCATGCGTTTCGATACTGCCCAAGACTTCTTTTTTAGGCAATTCAAAAACAAATGTACTGCCCGCGCCCAACGTGCTTTCGACGGACAATGTGCCACCAAACAATCGCACCAATTCCATCGAAAGCGACAAACCGATGCCTGTCCCGCCTTCCGTCACCGCATCAGGTTGGTTGCTTTGATAAAACCGATTGAAAATATGGGGTAAATCGTCGGGATGGATGCCACGCCCCGTATCGGCTACGGTTATTTTCAAAAAGCTTTGTTCTTCTGTTACCGTTACCGTCACCGTTCCTTCAGCTTTTGTGAATTTGCAGGCATTGGACAAGAGGTTATTGAGTATTTTTTCAAACTTATCAGTATCCAACATCAATTGCAAATACCTATCTGCTTGATACTGAAATGTAAAATGAATTTGATTGGCTTCTGCCGACGATTCAAAGCCTGCCATGATGCGCCGAATCAGATTATAGACCACCGTTTTTTCTTCATGCAAAACTAATTTGCCTGCTTCGAGCTTGTTTAAATCCAATATTTCATTTACCAACTTCAATAATCCTTGTGTGTTTTGCTTGACAAGCCCTGCCAAAGTAAAGTTTTTATTGTCGAGCGTGCCACTTTTCATCATCGTACTGAGGGGGGCAATCATGAGCGTCAAAGGCGTGCGTAACTCATGTGAGACATTGGCAAAGAAGCGCGATTTAGCCGCATCTAAATGCCGCAACGCTTCCGATTGCTGGTTGATAAGCGTATTTTGTTTTTGCAAAAGGTTTTTGACCTTCCTCTGTCGGTAATAAAAGAAGGACAACAAACCGACCAAAAGAAGCCCAATCAGTGCCGCGAGAACAGACAAATTGTGTTGCGCCCGTTGCTTATCCAGTTCTTTTTCTTTACTTAAAAGATTGATGCGTAATTCATTTTCAATCAAACTCTTTTTAGACCGTTCTTTTGTTGCTTGCTCGGTTTCTAAGGAATATTGTTTGTGGTAAGCTAAGGCTTGGGCGAAGTCTCCTTTTTTTTCATAACACTCAGCTAAAGTCGCTAAATCCTCAGTTGCCGAGTCATAGTATTTAATAGCCAAAGCAATTGCGCGTGATTTTTTATAATAGTCAATCGCCTTGTTGTATTGCCCTTTTGTTCTTTCAATATCACCCAATAACAATAAATCGTATTGATAATAATCGGTATTATCCATTTTATACTTCTCCAAAATGTGCATAGATTCAAGAATAAGCTTTGTCGCCTCATCGTACTTTTTACGCTTAATGGCGGCACTCCCTGAAACCATGCCATGCCACGCCTCTTTGTAAGGGTTATTGAAGAGAGGCAAGAATTTTTTTATCTGTCCCAAATAATAATCGCTGGAATCCAATTTCTCCACTTCAAAATAGTGAAAGACCATGAGGGTATAAATTCTTACAATCGCATCGGCATTTGCAGAATCATTCATCGTTTGATAGAGTTTCAAACTTTTCTCTAAGGCGTGAAAACCACCGATGCGCTCTTCGGGCAATGCGAAACGCGAATAAAACATGCCTTTATCTTTTAAGACTTTGGCTTGCATAGCGGGGCTTGTGTCGTCTTTCAGTAAGTTGTAGGCTTGCGTAAACAAGTCAAGCCCTTTGGTCAATTGTCCTTGTCCGACGAGTGTTAATGACCAGACATTAAGCATATCGTATTGAAGCAACTTGTAATGCTCTCGGTCGTTCATTTTCTCCCAACTTGCCCATGCTTTTTCGCTATATGCGTCTGCTTGACCAAAGTCGTGCATATAATTGTAGTATTCAGCCAGACCAAAATAGGCTTGGGTCAAAGATTCATAGCGAATAGGCGACGCTTTTTCAAGGGTTTCAATGGCTTTTTCAAAATAATAAACCGTGCTGTCACGGTTAAACTGTGGCGCGTGCCGAAACCAATTGGCGCGGTCTTGATAGGTTTTGCTCAAATCCGTCGTCGCTACGTTTTGAGCGGCTTCCTTAGTGTAAAGCAAGAGGAAAAAGAGAATAGGGAGTATAGATAACTTCATCTGTTACAATGGATATTGGGTTCTCTGAATACGTTGTTTTACAACTTCGTATACTATTATAACATCAATCATTCGCTTATAATTTGTTAATATGTTGCATCTATTCACTGCGCACTGCCTAACTGATCAATATTTTTTTATACCTACGGTTGAAAAAGCCTCTCTAATTTACTCAAAATATTTCAGATTCACGATATAAAACCTATGATATTGAAGAAATCGAGCCAATTCTCAATTTTTTCTGAAAATTTAGACAAAGTTTGAGTTGAAAGTATTGAATAATCTCGGCTTTATCCATAATATTTTATAGAGA
>JAYVKQ010000924.1:0-7826 GCA_043768285.1 Saprospiraceae bacterium
ATGGTTTGTAATTGTTGATGCTCGCGCCTATGAGCATTAATAACCCAATTTGGCATATGTACACGAGGGCTAATATGCGTTGCCTAAGCGCGTAGTAAAGGCTGACTTGATGTTTTGTGTCAGTTAGCTGTTTATCATATTGTTTTTCAGCAGCCCATAAAACAAGGCAAAGTATCAAAGCCATTATATTAGCTAAAGTAGGGGTTATACCTTTTAATAATATATAGCCTAAGTTAACAGCAATACAGGCTTTTAATATTTCAATAAAAATAAGGACGATACGTGCGTGAAGGATATGGCGACTTGCCCAATAGGAAATGGTTTTCATAGTTGGAGAATATTAAAAATGAAAAAATGTTTTCAATAGGTTATATGTTAGATAAAATGTAGGGTAAATATAGTAGCTTTTTTTGTAAATATCAATTAACTCTACTTTTGTACTTTAATTTCTGGAAAAAAACTCAAAAACAGCCCTCTTTTTGCCAAGCACGAAAAACAAACCTAAATCGCTAAAGTAGAATTAAGCGGCAAAAAGTTTTTTTATAAAAAGAGTGTCACTAAAACTTTATTATTTCTCAATATAAAAGATTGATAATCAATATTTTAACGTATCAGATGTTCTCCCTCTTTTAATCACTATTTCAATAAACAAATATGTGTTAAAAAATTATGTTTAAAAAAAGAAGAATATTATATAATTGCTTGTATTTTAGCCGTTTATTATGAGTATCAAATTAAGATATGTGCAGCAGAGGAGCGTTCTGTTGCTTGATTAAACGAAATAATTAACCAATAAAAATCTTTAATTTTTATGCAAAACATACTATTGTTCTTCTTCCAACAGCCAGGTGCTGTTGCTGCGGAAGCGGTCGCTGACAAGAGCCTATTTGAGTTGCTTGCTTCAAGCACATTAGGTCTTATTGTTATGATATTATTGTTGATTATGTCTGTGATGGCAGTCGCAATATTTGTCAGTCGCTATATGACCATTCAAAAAGCCACGCAAATTGACGAGGGTTTTATGAACAATATTCGGGCGCACGTCCAAAACGGCAATATCGGCGCGGCGCGTGCTTTGTGTCAAAGCACGGATAGCCCCGTAGCGCGTATGGTCGAAAAAGGCTTGATGCGTATCGGCAAACCGCTTGACGACATCGAACACGCCATCGAAAACGTGGGTCGTTTAGAGATTTATAAATTGGAGAAAAATACCAATATCCTCTCCATCATCGCGGGGGTATCCCCGATGTTAGGTTTCTTAGGCACCATCGCGGGTATGATTACTACCTTCAAAGACCTTTCTACGCAGGAAAGCCTTTCGATTAGTGCCATTTCGGGTGGTATTTATATCAAAATGTTTACTTCGGCAGCGGGTTTGATAGTGGGTATCTTCTCTTTTATCGCCTACAACTATCTCAGTACGATGGTTGACCGTGTGATAAACCGTATGGAAAGCTCAACTTTCGAGTTTGTGGACTTGTTGCAAGAGCCATCGAATTGATTTTTATAGATGTGATAGGAACATGGATTTGTCGGATAAACCTCTGAAAATACTGAGGGGGTGAGCTGGGTTTAGTAAACTGATTTTTTATTTTTTTGAAAAAAAATAAAAAATCAGTTTACTAAACCCATTTGCCGAAATTCTAAAAAGAAGTGCTCCCATTTAGTCTCATCTTATGGAAAAAAAGCATAAACTGCATCTTTTCAATAACATATAAAAGAATATCGAATAAAGATTATTGATTGATGATTTATGAAATCATATCTACTTCATAAATCATCAATCAATAATCTTTATTCCATATTCTTTTAATAAATCAATTCAGTCATGGCATTAAGAAAAAGAAAAAAGCACGCTACCGAGGTCAATATGTCCTCTATGACTGACATTATTTTCATGTTGCTCATATTCTTCATGCTGACTTCCACGATGGTGAAGTTTTTACAATATAAACTGCCCGAATCGAGCCAACGCACGACTTCGAGTATCAAAACCATTGTGGGTATCGAAAAAAACGGACGTTTTACCGTTAATTATAAAACGGTGAATTTCAATCAGTTAGAAGGGACTTTGCGTGCTACTTTGGGTATTGCCCCTGCTGGCTCATCGCCGACGGTGACTATTGCCGCCGAGCAAGGCACTCCCTTCGAGCAAGTGACAAAAGTAATGGCTGTTGCCAGTCGTTTGAAAGCAAAAACCATTTTGGCAACTGACCCAGTGGAATAATTTTACAAATGGACAATTGATAATGGACAATGGATAATTTACAATGGGCAATTTACGATGAACTGTATCTATGTTTTAATAATACATTAAGATATTATACATTGTAAATTATCCGTTGAAAATTGTCCATTATCCATTGTCCATTGTCAATTAAATTTTTAGCAATGCGACTACGAGAAAGACGAGAAATAAGTGGTGAGATGGGGATGTCGTCTATGACGGATATTATTTTCATCTTATTGATATTCTTTATGATGGTCTCCACTTTGGTAAACCCAAGTGCGCTGAACCTCTCCTTGCCCGGCAATTCTAAAACGTCGAGAAAGCCCGTTAATACGCAGCGAATGGATGATATTGGCATATCATCAAGCGGCAACTTTATATATAATGGTACGACTACGCCGATTGACAAAATTCGACTGACGTTGGAGCGCAACCGTGCGCGTAATGCTGAATATAAAGTGACTGTATCGCCAGATGGAAAAGCACCTGTTGAAAAAGTCGTACAGGTTTTAGATATGACACAAGCATTGAGTATAAATTCGATATTGCAAGCGGAATAATTTTTTTATAGTTGATAGTTGATAGATTATAGTTGATAGATTATAGTTGATAGTTGATAGTTAGTTAATAATTGATAAGATTATCAACTAATTATCAACTATCAACTATAATCTATCAACTATCCGTTATCAACTATCCGTTATCAACTATCATATCATGGATATCAAGAGTAAAAAAACGGAAGAAGATAATAACCAAAAGGGTTTGCTTGCCAGTTTGGTGATGCACACAATGTTGGCGTGTTTGATGATATTTATGCCGATGACTTCGGGTAAATATGAGCATAAAGAGGCGAATATTCAAGTAGAGTTGCCGCAAGACCTTTTGGGAGGTTCGGCATTGGGCTTGCCTGATGAGGGGAGTGGTAATAACCCATCGCCTGGCAAACCAGACCCCGATGCGGGTAATAGCGAACCGACCCCCGCACCCGTCAAGCCAGAACCCATTGCGCCTGCTCCAGAACCCGTAAAACCCGTTATTGCGAAGCCAAAACCTACGCCTACGCCTACGGCTCCGCCCAAAACGCAGACATCGGAAGACCCGAATGCGGTGGCAATACGCCGTCAGCAAGAGGAAGCCCGTAAAAAGGCAGATGAAGAAAAATACCGCCAACAGCAAGCGGATAGAGTAAAAAGACAAGCCGAAGAAGCCCAAATAGCCGAAGCAAATCGTCAACGCGCCGATGCAGATGCTAAAGCGAAGGCGGAACAAGCGGCAAAAGATAAATTCAAAGGACGGTTTGGGACAGGGACAAGTGGTGGTACAAATGGTGGCGGTGGCACAGGTACAGGGCGTGGTAACACTGGCAAGCCTGGCAATCAAGGCAATCCTGACGGTGACCCTAATTCGGATAACCTAACAGGTTTCGGACGCGGACCAGGCAATATTAGTGGTTTTGGTAGTAGAAAAGCGGTTAATATTCCAAAATGCCGTAATAATTCAAATGAAGTTGGTAAAGTAGTTATAGAAGCGACTATTAATGGTAGTGGTGAAGTTGTGAATACTCGCTACATTGCGACTGGCTCTACCACAAATGTACCAGCTGCCATTAGTGAAGCGACAGCTTGTGTAAAGGGGTATCGTTTTGAAGCCAGTGGTGGCAATGCCATTGGGCGTATTACGATTAATTTGATTGACCAATAAGGTTGAAAAATATATGAAAATAGGGGGGGGTAGGCAGCTATCCCCTTTTTTATGTAGTCTATATACCACAACATTTTTATAACTAAAACCTTATAAAAAGGGTAATTTTCAATTAATAGCTATTTTAGTAAATAAAAATCTTTGTTTTTGAAAACGTAATGCCCTAATTATGAAGATATTAAATATTATAGTATCTTTGTTTTTTAAAATACCATTTTAAGGGTATATAGTAGTTTGAAATAAGGCATTAGCTTTGTCGTTAGAAATACGTGGATAAGCAATTATTCATGGACATTCCAAAAACCATAATCAATCCTGTGGACGTTAAAGCAATTAGAGCAAACCGAGACAAAAGTATATCTACCTCACACCTAATATTCCGACTGGAATAGTATGCGCTCATCTGTTTTGATGCCCTTTCTTCGATTGGCTCATCGTGTTTTTTTGGCAATTTTCATGGTTAAATGATTATCCCTATTAAGAAGGAGTGACTTTTTGTGCACTTTACACTCTTAATAGTAATCTAAAATTCTATGAACGCATCAAAAATCCGAACACTGATGAAGCATCGTTACACGATTTTTACGTTTTTCTTCCTATTATGCACGTTGCCCTTGATGGCACAAATCACTTTGTTGATACCCGACAAAAAGGTAGCAAAAGATGGCTTTGTGGATGCTGAAGTGCGCGTAAAAACCCGTGACAGCCTTTCTGCGCTCCAATTTTTGTTAACTTGGGACCCAAATGTTTTAGAATACTCAGCCATAGAAAGTCTTTCACTGCAAGGCAGTACGATTGATGATGTGTTTGGATTGAATAATATTTATGATGGCAATCTTAAGTTTATCTGGCTATCCAATGCCAATGATGGTATGAAGGTCGCCGATAGTACGATGATTTTTAAAGTTAAATTTAAAGCCATAGGCAACAAAGGGGCATCCAGTAAAGTAAAATTCGATAGTACCGATAGATTTAAAATTAAAGCATTAAGAGCCAATTTAGCCGTAGAGACAATACCGATGACTGTCCGACATGGCACAATCACCATCGAAGGCACAAGCGCAGCGCAAGACGTGACCGATACTGAGGGGTCTATTACCTTGTATCAAAATGCGCCTAATCCTTTTCTCCATCAAACCCTTATACCTTTTAATTTACGCGATGCTCAAATCGTAAATCTAAAAATTTACGACATTATGGGGCGCGTGGTGTATGATAAAAGTGCATTTTTCAACAATGGCAAGCAAGAATGGGCTTTAAATACTGAGGGGGTACTCGGAAAAGGGATTTATCTATACAGCCTCAAAACAAATAAAGGGATAGTTACAAAAACGATGATAAGAAACTGAAAAAGTTACGAAGTTACAAATTTGCGAGATTAGTGACATTATGGGGACATTAGGCAGGGCGATCAAAATTGCCCGCTATTGATTTTGACCACAAAAACGTATCAATAGCGGGCGATTTTAATCGCCCTGCCTAATGTCCCCATAATGTCACTAATCTTGTAACTTCACAACCTTTTAATCTTGTAACTTCGTAACCTTGTAATTTTACCGACATACTATACACACTTTTTGAACAAGATTTTTTAAACAAACGATTTAAGGCGGGACTTATGTTTCGTATTATGCCGAAACTTAAATTTCATCACATTCCCAAACTCCAATATCTAATGTTAAGAAGAATACTTACCAACCTTGTCTGTTTATTAGGCTTAATGTCAATGACAAGCCTTAACGCGCAACAAGTAACGTTGTCGTTGTCGCCTAATCAGGTGACACCTACCGTTGGACAAACGGTTAATTTTGACGTTGTGGTCACAAACTTCACGAATGTCAACTCTCTTCAATTGGGTATTGATTGGGATGCGACGTTGTTTGAGTTTGTGAACGTAACCAACGTAAACATCCCAAATGCGGGTAATTTTGGTTTCAATCCAGTTGGCAACACTGTTATTATCAGTTGGAATGCTGCGGGTGCTGCCAATACGACCCTCCCGAATGGGCAAGCTATATTTCGACTTCAATTAAAGGCTATTTTGGCATCTACCAATTATTGGGTGCGCTTTCAGACCGATGGCATTGAGGTGACGCAAAATGGTTCGGGTACTACGCCAGCCTTCGGTAATGTCGGCAATCCGCCGAATATTAATAGCCTTCCTGTGTCAGTCAGAACAACATCTGCCTCCGCACAACCCAATCAAAAAGTGTGCGTAGGGGTATTGGCTGATAATTTCACTAATTTGACAACCGCGCGTTGGACTATGAAATGGGATAAAGCCGTTTTGCGCTTCGACTCCGTTTCTACTTTTAATGCCACTGTTGGCTTTTTAAGTACCCATTTTGCGACAAATCTTGACTCTGTAAGGTTGAATTGGACGAGTGCTACGCCCAAAACGGTGACCAATAGCGATACATTATATAAGGTGTGTTATACGGCTATTGGTGCTGTGGGTACATCTTCGACAGTTCAGACTCTGACAACTAATTCAGAAGTGATTCGCAGTGGTAATACGGCAGTTACCTTAGGTGCATCCAATGGTACAGTTACTATTGTATCTGCACCACCACCACCCACAGGCGGGTTGACGTTTACGGGTACACGCGAAACTGGTAATGTGGGTGACACGGTTTGTATGCGTGTGTATGCTAAGAACTTTAAAGATATTGCATCTATTCAGTGGTCAATGCATTGGGATTCTACAAAAATGAGCCTTGTCAAGGCGAGTGTACTGAATACTTCAATAGGTACGGATGTATTAATCATTCCTACTCCTGCGCCCAATCCAACATATTTTTCAACTAATTTGATTTTTACATATAAACCTACTGAAACGGGTACGTTACGGTTTTTCGCAGATTTATCTGGTTCTGCTGCTGGTAGCATAACATTTAATGCTGATAGTACCTTAATATTTGATGTATGTTTGAAGATAAACGCAGGTGCAGGCACAACCTCTCCTTTTACATTTAATGGTATTCCAATTAGAATTTTGATTGTAGATAAAGAGCCTAAAGGTATTCCAGCGGCTTTTGTTAATGGCTCAATTGTCATTGGCAATGCAGCTTTACCCCCTGTTGATGCGACCAATAGCATAACAAATGTATCTTGTAATGCAGGCACAAATGGGGCTATAACCTTAACGCCTTCGGGTGGTAGTGGTACATATACATACAATTGGACGGGACCTGTGCCTTTTGCTGGTTCTACTTCAAAAGATATTACGGGCTTGAAAGCGGGTGTATATAACGTTACTATTTCAAGTAGCACAGCAACTACTAAAACTTTGACACTCACGGTTACGGAGCCTGTTGTTTTATCTTCTACTAAAAATAGTACGAATGTTAATTGCTTCGGACAAAGTACGGGCGGTGCGAGTGTAACGCCTGCGGGTGGCACGGCTCCTTATACCTATTTGTGGAGTGGTAGTGGCGAAACAACAAGTAGCATCAGTGCTAAAGCTGCGGGTAATTATTCAGTTACCATTACGGATGCTAAAGCGTGTACTTTAACTGAAACATTCATTATTACACAACCTGCGGCGGCATTAAGCACTTCTACGGCTGTAACGAATGTAAAATGCAATGGTGGTACGGATGGTGCTGTGAACTTGACGGTTGTAGGTGGCACGCCTCCTTATACTTATTCTTGGACGGGACCATCTCCATTTGCTCCTGCAACAACCGAGGACTTGACTGCTCTTAAAGCGGGTACTTACAATGTAACAGTAACAGATTCAAAGCAATGTGCGCAAACGGGTAGTGCGACTGTTACTGAACCAGTAAGCATGAGCGTGACCCCCTCAGTAACAAATGCTTCTTGTGGCACTAACAATGGTGCTATCAGTATAACGGTTGCGGGTGGTACTTTACCCTATACTTATAAATGG
>JAYVKQ010000925.1:0-2600 GCA_043768285.1 Saprospiraceae bacterium
GGCGAAAACTCAGTTTGGCGCACTGGTATAAACTCGCGCTTTTTAGTATTAAAATCTTCTACAATTAAGCCGTTTGAGCGCACGGCAATCAATTTAAAAACACCACTTTTGCCACTCACGGCAACCATTTTTTGAACGTCTAACATATTTAGTGTATTAATTTTATTTTATAATTACATATTTTTTATGCTATTTAAAAAAGCCGCGCAAAGATAGATAATGATTTTGAATTAAAAAGAAAAGGTTAATATAATGACATCCAAGCCTGGCTATTATAGTTTCTAAATAATTTATTGGGCGGTTTCATATGTACGAAAAAGTAGGTGACCCTTTTTTTCTCGTGCCTTAGATTTAGGGTAAGATTTTCACAACTGTAAAGTAGAAAATGAAATATCCAAAAGAAAATCAAAAATTTTCTTGTTTTTTTCAAATTATTAGATTGCCAAAGTCGAACTAAATAAGCTAAAATCGTTGGTTTGCAATGTTATCAATGAAAAATACTGAGGGGTACCAGCATTTGTGTTAATAAAAATCTATTTTATTCAATTAATGCTTTTATCTATTTAAAAAAAACATATTTTTACGAATAAAATATTTTAAATTGCCTTTGAAGTTTGTAAATAGCACAAAAACACCTTCCACAACAGTGCATTTTAAAACAGAATCTAAAACATATTAGGGTATATCGTATCCCTAATATAATTTAATCATCACTATAACCGAATATTTACATGAAGCAACTATTTCTATCTATCCTAACCTTAGGATTATTCATTCAAAGCCCCCTAAATGCTCAAACTTGGCTCGAATTACGTGAAAAAGGGACAAACTTCAACGATGTACAAGCCGCTTTCCAAAAAGACAATGCGTCTAAAATGCGAGAGTTCAAACGCGAATTGTTAGAAGAAGTGGATAAAAAAGCTGCGAAATCGCCCAAATTTGAAAAAGAAATGGAGGGTATGATACAATACCACCGTTGGGCGCATTTTGTAGCCCCGCGCGTGAGTGAAGCCAATGGCGATATGACAGCGATGAGTGAAGGTATGTTCCGTGCTATTGCGCGTAAAAATCGTGAACTCTCCACTCGTGCTGCCAATTGGACATTGGTGGGTCCCATCAATACACCGACAAATGGGGGCAACGGACGCATCAATGCCGTCCGCGTAAGCCCAATTGATGCCAATACCCTATTCGCTTGTTCTCCTGCGGGGGGCTTGTGGAAATCTACAAATGGGGGTACATCTTGGACGGCTATTTCGCATAGTATTGCAGCCGTAGGCGCAACTGACGTTGTTTTTCACCCCACAGACCCAAATACATTATTCCTCACTACGGGCGATGGTGATGCGGCAGATGTGTTTACATTGGGCATCTATAAATCAACGGACGGCGGCAATACATGGAACCCAACGTCATTGGTTTTCAATTTGAGTGACAATAAGACTTTATCAAAAATACTGATTGACCCAAATAACCCGAATAATATGGTGGCGGGTGGTCGCGCGGGTATATATTACTCGATAAATGGCGGCGTTAGTTGGACGCATTCTACGAACGCTGGTGCAACGATTGGTGTCCGTGATTTGGAATACCAACCTGGCAACCCCTCAGTAGTATATGCCGGTGGTTATGGTACAACGGCTGGCTTTTGGCGGTCTGCTGATGGCGGTGCGACTTGGACAAAAAACGCAACAAGTATGACCACTGGCATACAAAGAGTTGCCGTAGCCGTTTCGCCTTTAAATGCCAATTACGTCTATACTTTAGCAGCCAAAACCGCTACCTATGGCTACGAAGGCGTATATCGCTCAACTGATGCTGGTTTGACGTTTACCAAAATGTCTGCTACCCCTAATATATTGGGTTGGTATAATGGCACTTCTGCCGATGCTGATAACGTAGATGGACAGGGTTGGTACGACCTCTGTATTGCTATTGGTGCAGATATCAATACCGTCTATACGGGCGGTGTCAATATTTGGAAATCA
This sequence comes from Saprospiraceae bacterium, assembly GCA_043768285.1. Lineage (GTDB taxonomy): Bacteria > Bacteroidota > Bacteroidia > Chitinophagales > Saprospiraceae > JAAFJT01. Next base: position 1,989 of record JAYVKQ010000925.1, read on the forward strand.
ACGAATGGCGGAACAAGCTTTTCAAAACTAACGTCTTGGAACGCTGTCAATTCTTCGACCACTTATGTTCATGCTGATATTCACGATTTGGTATATAATGGCACTACATTATATGCAGGTGCAGATGGTGGCGTTTTCAGTTCTACTACAAATGGCACATCTTGGTCAGATAAAAGCGGCAATTTAGCCATTGCACAATTATATGGCATTGGACTTTCTGCCAACAATGCCAATATCATTATCAGTGGACACCAAGACAACGGCACTACTTTGACGACAAACTTATCTACATGGAGCGAGGTAAATGGCGGCGATGGTATGCTGTGTTTTGTTGATAGAACGAATAATAATACAATGTTTTCCTCCATTTATAACGGCAATTTATACCGTTCTACAAATGGTGGAGGCTCATTTTCGTCGATATATACAGTCCCTGGTGGCGGTTGGGTAACGCCATGGTTGCAAGACCCTGTGACAGCAACAACGCTATACGCAGCTGGCTCGAATGTATATAGAAGCACCAACACAGGCACGTCTTGGTCGGCAGTGAGTAGTCTTACAGCGCCATCTGGACAACGTGTTGAGTTTGTAGGTTTAGATGTTGCCAAAACC
>JAYVKQ010000926.1:0-2123 GCA_043768285.1 Saprospiraceae bacterium
TGCAGATGGGCGTGTATTGGAATATTCACCTCAATAAACGGTTTGAATTGACACTCGGACCTTCGTATAATGCCTTATTTATGGATAGTGCCGTGCCTCAATTTGCTGAAAATAGGGCGGCTATTTTTCCTTCATTTATCAAAACGACAACGCATGGGAATGGTCGCTTTGTGGCAGATACTTGGGTGGGGGGCAGTGTGGGGTTGAAAATTAGGATGTAAAAGTGGTGTACCCCCTCATTATTTTAGGCAAAATACTGAGGGGGTACACTGCTTTTATTATTATTTCACCTTCAATTCTGTTATTTGTTTATACGTAATATAATCGTGCATTTTGACCACATATCGGTCTTGGGTGTAATAATTTATCTCTACTTTTTTACCTTTCAAAAGCTGCGGATTGGCAATATAGTCCGTTTCGCCATTAAAATGACCAAGCCATATAAGGCGTTGCTCTCTTTGATTGTTATCGGTAATGACAACCGTCACAAACTCGCCTTCTGTTACCTCTTTCACCGTGCCTTCGATTTTGCCCCCATCGGAAGGGGGTGGCGGCGGCGGGCTTGAAGTACCACTTCCTTTTATCTCATCGGTTTGGCTCATTCTGGCAATCTCCATGAGTGCTTTGGGGCATTTATTTGCCATTCTGATGCCAACACTCTCGCCTAATTTCCGCATTTGAGTGTTGTCCGTAATATTGATTTTATCTCTTTCATTTTTGGGTATTGCGTCTAATGCGCCAATGATACACATACCCATTTCTAATTGCATATTAGCGGGTTCAATTTTCGACATATCTTTTTTGGAAACGCAATCACATGCGCTTTCTGTCAATTTGTCTAATATTTCGGGCGATTGTGCTGATAAAATAGCGGTAAACGCCAATAAAGTGAGTGATAAAACGGCTTTTAGCATTGTTATATATTTTTTTGATGATTTAAAGTGTAAAATTAATACTTTTGCCCATTATAAAAAATCAAATCTACTTTACCATGACCGTTAATTGGCAAGGCGTATATCCCGCCGTGACGACAAAATTTACCGCAAACGATACCCTTGATTTTGCGATGATTGGCAAAAACTTTCAAGCCCAACTCGATGCAGGGGTTGATGCCCTCATTCTTGGCGGCTCGCTCGGCGAAGCGAGTACGATGGATGATGCCGAAAAATTGGAATTACTCCGCTTTTCTCTCGATTTTGTGAAGGGAAAAGTGCCCGTTATCCTCAATATTACTGAGGGGGCAACCCGCAAAGCGATTGCTTATGTAAAAGAAGCTGAAAAGGTTGGTGCGAATGGATTCATGGCACTCCCACCTATGCGCTATAAGAGTGATGATAGAGAAACGGTACAGTTTTTTAAAGCCATTGCTGATGCTACCGATAAGCCAATTATGATATACAACAACCCCGTGGATTATAAAATTGAGGTGACTATCCCCATGTTTGAGCAATTGCTAAAAGCACATCCGAATATTCAAGCCGTAAAAGAAAGTACTCGCGATATATCCAACGTAACCCGCTTGCGCAATGCCTTTGGAGATAGGCTCAAAATATTATGCGGCGTAGATACCTTAGCGATGGAAGAACTTGTGATGGGTGCAGACGGTTGGGTAGCGGGCTTAGTATGCGCTTTTCCTGCCGAAACGGTGGCGATATATCGCTTGGTGAAAGCGGGTAAATACAAACAAGCCTTAAAGATATACCGTTGGTTTATGCCGCTATTGGAGTTGGATATTCATCCAAAATTGGTACAATATATCAAATTGGCAGAGCAATATACGGGCATTGGTACAGAAGCCGTCCGTGCGCCCCGCTTGATTTTGGAAGGCGATGAGCGCAAGCGCGTGGTCAAAATCATCGAAAATGGCTTGAAAAAACGCCCTAAATTGCCTGATTATATGAATTTATAAAGTTAAAATATACCTCCTCGCAATGACACATTAATTTTTTGCAAATCAATGTTGTATGTGTACCACAAAGTACATAATTCCGATTTTTTTAATTAGCGCAAACAGAGGTAAATTAATCAGCAATTCCTTATTTGGAAAAAAAAGGGTAAAAATATACCTTTGTCAAATGAGACAAAGTAAAACTGAAAAAGAACGCAATCAAATAAGTATGGAC
>JAYVKQ010000927.1:0-11916 GCA_043768285.1 Saprospiraceae bacterium
TCAAACATCGTACATTTATTTATTATGACAACTCCATTTTTCAATATTGCCATTGATACGGGTGGCACATTTACGGATTGTATTGCAATGTATACTGATGGTACATCCCGAAGCAATCGGGAGGGGGTACTCAAAACCTGCAAAGTATTGAGCAACAGCACTTTGCGTGGCTCAATCGTTGAATGGATTGATGCTAAAACCCTACGCGTGAAAAACAATTGGCAAGTGGAACGGGACATATTTAAAGGTTATCAATTCCGTTTTTTATCGCCCCAACTTTCCAATAGTTTAGAACTTTTGGAAAGTTATTTTACTATTGAAAAATATGATGTTTTTGAAAAAATAATTCACCTTAATCAAGAGCTACCCCCTCAGTCATGCTTTCAGCTTGATTACGAATATTTTCAACAAAAAAACCTTTCTTTTGAGATAACAGCCTACGAAGAAGCACCCATTTTAGCTGCCCGATTGATAACCCAAACCGCTTTGAACGAAGCCTTTCCACCCTTACAAATGCGCTTGGGTTCGACCAAAGGTACAAATGCCCTTTTGGAACGAAAGGGCGCAAAAATAGCGTTTTTAGTCACCGAAGGTTTTAATGATTTATTGATTATCAAAAACCAACAGAGACCTGATTTATTTGCCTTGCAAATAGTTAAACCAGACCCATTATATGATATTGTTTTAGAAATAAATGAGCGATTAAATGCCGATGGTTCTATTTTTAAAAATTTGACTATCAATGATTTAGATAAAAAAATAGCTTATCTCAAAAAACAGAATATCCAATCGGTAGCTGTTACATTGATGCACAGCTACCGCAATCCTGAACATGAGATTTTATTAAAAAAATATCTTGAAAAACATTTCAATTACGTCTCCATTTCAAGTCAACTTTCACAGCAAATTAAGTTTGTACCGCGTGCTGAAACGACGGTTGTAAATGCTTATCTCGCGCCTATTATTGATAGCTATATTCAGAATATCAACCGCAAATTGCCCGATGATAGTTTGCGCGTAATGACGAGCGCGGGGGGGCTAATTCATAGCTCCCTTTTTCAACCTAAAGACAGTCTTTTGAGTGGTCCTGCGGGGGGGATAGTAGGCGCAGCAAAAGTGGGCAAACAAAGTGGATTTGACAAAATTATCACCTTCGATATGGGCGGCACCAGTACCGATGTGGCGCGTTTTGACGGTGATTACGATTATACTTTTGATGTATCTATCGGCTCTGCCACCGTTTTTTCACCTGCATTTGCAATTGAAACAGTGGCGGCTGGAGGTGGGTCTATCTGCACTTTCGATGGCTTCAAACTGTGCGTGGGTCCTGAAAGTGCGGGTGCTTCGCCCGGTCCCGCGTGTTATGGTGTTGGTGGTCCTTTGACGATTACGGATGTCAATCTGCTCTTAGGTCGTCTTGATGCAGCGCAGTTTGGCATTCCCATTTTTCCAGAAGCTGCCGAAGCGCAATTGGCTATTTTACAGACAAAAATTATAGAAAATACGGGCGAAACCTTGGGGAAAGAAGCGATTTTGTTGGGTTTTCACCATATTGCCAATGAGCGAATGGCAGATGCGATTAAGAAAATATCGGTGGCAAAAGGCTATGCACCCCCTCAGTATGCGCTCGTTGCTTTTGGTGGTGCGGGTGGTTTGCATGGGTGTAGCATTGCCAAAATGCTTGGTATGGATACCATTTTACTGCCGCAATATGCGGGTTTGCTGTCGGCATATGGCATTATGCACGCGCCTATTGAACGTTTTTCGGAAAAGCAAATACTGAGTATTGTACCGTCGAATTTATTCGACGGCGAACAGCATCCGTCGAATGAATTCGACGGTACATTGGCTTTGGAATTTGAATGGCTTTCTGAAAATGCTATATCAAAAGTAATGGCAGAAGGCATTGATAGAGATGCTATTTTTATTAAAAAACGTATCGCTTATTGTCGTTTCAAAGGGCAAGACGCGGCATTGGATATTGATTTTGATAGTGATTATTTGGGGAAATTTAAAGCAAAATATACGCAGATATACGGGCATTGGATAGAAAATAGGGCGATTGAGATTGAGAGTATTCGGGTAATTGCCACCACTTATACACAGGTTGAAGTGCTTAAAAATGATATACCTACCCGTGCCACCACTCCAAGCGGTGGCACGGGTAATAATGAAAATTTAAAACCACGCCACTATATCAAATCATATGTGCAAAATACGTGGCGCGACATACCCGTTTTTTTTCGAGAAGATTTGACACTCGGGGCGCATATCAAAGGTTTTGCTTTGCTTTTAGATAATTATAGTACGACTGTGATTGAAGAAGATTTTGAATTGACGATTGATACATATGGTACGGCTTGTATGAAATATATAGCGCAAGGTAAACAAATAGTAAAAATAGAAAATGCACAAGCTATTGATTTAGAGTTATTTATCAATCGTTTTACGAATATTGCTGAAAATATGGGCGCGATGCTACAACGCACAGCTTTGAGCGTAAATGTGAAAGAACGCTTGGATTTTAGCTGTGCCGTGCTTGATACGGAGGGTTATTTGATAGCCAATGCGCCGCATATACCTGTGCATTTGGGCAGTTTGGGCGTATGTGTGCGGACGGTTTTGCAATCCATTTCGATTGGTAATGGGGATACTGTTGTCACCAATCACCCTACGTTTGGTGGCTCTCATTTGCCTGATGTGACGCTGATAACGGCGGTTTATACTGAGGGGGGTGATAAAATTGGCTACGTCTGTAACCGTTGTCATCATTCTGAAATTGGTGGTATTCGCCCCGCTTCGATGCCGCCCAATGCGACAAAATTGATTGAAGAAGGTGTTATTATCGAACCTATGTATTTAGTAAAAAACGGCATAATTGATTGGCAATCAATACGTTCACTTTTAACAACAGCGCAATATCCAACCCGAAATGTAGAAGAAAATATAGCTGACCTCAACGCTGCCTTAGCTGCCAATTTGAACGGTGTGCAAGCCTTACAAAATTTGGTTGACGAGCATAGTTTAGAAACGGTACATCACTATATGGCATTGTTGAAAACCTATACCGCCGAGCGATTGCAAGTATCTATCAAAAAACAATTTCCCATTGGCTTATATCAAGCTACGGAAAAATTGGACGATGGGACTGTGTTATGTGTCAAAATTGATATTCAAAACGCGGGTATTCACTTCGATTTTGCAGGAACGGACGCGGTGCATCGGGGCAATTTGAACGCCACACCTGCCATTGTCAATTCAGTGGTTATCTATATTTTAAGAGTGCTTTTGAAAGAGAATATCCCTCTAAATGAAGGCATTATGCAGCATATTACCTTGAATATTCCTGAAAATACGCTTTTAAATCCCTTTGCTCTTGGTTTAAGTGTAACGGAACGCTGTTCCGTTGTTGATGGTTTAGACCAACATAACAGCGTTCCATTGCATCTTTTACCCGCCGTAGTGGGCGGCAATGTAGAAACCAGCCAACGCTTGACCGATACCATTTTGAAAGCCTTGGGCATCATCGCCTGTGGGCAAGGCACGATGAACAATACCCTTTTTGGCAACGAAACTTTTGGTTATTACGAAACGATATGCGGTGGCACGGGTGCAGGTGATGGCTTCAACGGTACGGACGCCACGCACACGCACATGACGAATACCCGCATCACTGACCCCGAAATCATGGAATTACGCTACCCTGTTCGCTTAGATATGTTTGCTATTCGCAAAAAGTCGGGTGGTGCAGGCATATATAAAGGTGGTGATGGCATTATTCGGAAAATGACCTTTCTCGCGCCTGTAGAGTTGTCCATATTATCGCAACACCGTAAAGTTGCACCGTTTGGTTTAAAAGGTGGTAAAAATGGTAAGAAAGGGAAGCAATACCTCGTTTTGCCCGACAAATCATTGAAAATACTGAGGGGTATCGAGGGTGTGTCTGTTAAGGAAGGTGAGCAATTTGTGATTGAAACGCCTGGGGGTGGGGGATATGGAGAAAGTTGATATGACAAATTTTGAAAGACAAATTATTTTTTAAAAGTCAAAAACAAAGCCTTATATTTGTAATTAATATCGAATATTTTCAGAAAAAACATTTAAAAAGTATGACAAACCCGCAAAATGAAACTTTGTTAAGAATTCCAAATGCTCTTTTGGACAGTGCGGAAGTGCAATCTTTTATTCATTTTTTAGAAAAAAATTCAACTGTACAACACAGTTCAAAAAAAGTAAATATACGTGACCAGTTTGAACAATTGTTTCAAACGTGGAAATCGGAAACGGCTTTATTCTCCTCTGCATCAGCTATTATATCCCATCAAGCCTATCAAAAAATAATTAAAATGGGCGAACAAGTATTGCCGTTTATGCTAATAAAACTACAAAATGACCCTCAACACCTTTTCTATGCGCTGTTTCAAATAACGGGTGAAAACCCTGTCCCTTTAGCCCATGCGGGTAATCTTAAAGAAATGACAGCCGATTGGTTGAATTGGGGTATTCAAAAAGGTTATATAAGCTAATGCCTAAAAAATTACTTTCTCTTAATTCTTTTCCAAACTCATTGATAGAGCCTTTTGTTGTAACGAGTGTTGCAACAGGAAACTATAATTGCATCGCTTGGGCAGTGGAAGATACGACACGTTTTTATTGGGCTGGACCCAAAGAGTTTTTCTATTGGTTGCCGAATATCCAAAGAAATGAAACAATTGAGGCTTTTGTTGAGCTTTTTGCCCATTTTGGTTATGAAAAATGTAATAATGGGTTAAAGGAAAAAGGCTATACAAAAATTGCTCTTTTCGCTGAAGATGGCATACCTACTCACGCCGCAAGGCAATTACCCAGTGGATTATGGACGAGTAAATTAGGTATTTTAGAAGATGTTCGTCATTCATTATATGCCATATCTGATGGTTTATATGGTTCAGTGGTTTTGACAATGAAAAGAAAAAATCTATAATAATTTATAAGATTTGTTGAAAACTTCTGCCCTAAAGGGTCACTAAATTATAAACTACATATACCTTTATGGGATATTATTATTCTACATTATTCATTAGATATTATGCTCGCAAAACGCATTATCCCTTGCTTAGACATCAAAGACGGGCGCACCGTCAAAGGTATTAATTTTGAAAACCTGCGTGATGCGGGCGATGCCGTCGAACTCGGCAAATGGTACTCCGAAAATGGGGCTGATGAACTCGTTTTCTTAGATATTACTGCCACGCACGAGGAACGCAAAACCTTTGCGACCTTAGTGACGCGCATTGCCAAAGAGTTGAATATCCCTTTTACAGTCGGTGGGGGCATCAGCTCTGTCGAAGATGTGTCGCGGATGTTGAACGCTGGGGCGGATAAAATTTCTATCAACTCGGCTGCCGTGCGTAATCCAAAAGCTATTAACGACATAGCGCAAGAGTTTGGTAGTCAATGTATTGTGGTGGCGATTGATGCACGAGAGATTGAGGAAAACGGCTCTAAGGAATGGTGTGTCTATCTGAATGGCGGGCGCATCAAAACGGATATTAAACTCTATGATTGGGCATATGAAGTGGCGGATAGAGGCGCAGGCGAAATTCTTTTTACTTCGATGAACCACGATGGCACGAAACAGGGCTTTGCCAACGAAGCCTTAGCGCGTATTTCAAAAAATGTGTCTATTCCTGTCATTGCTTCGGGTGGTGCGGGTACGATGCCTCACTTTTATGACACATTTACTGAGGGGTATGCCGATGCAGCTTTGGCGGCGAGTATTTTTCACTTTAAAGAAATAGGGATTATTGAATTGAAGGAATATTTGCAGGACAAAGGGATACCTATGCGGTTGTAAAATAGTAAATGCGGTTTAGGAAACTGATTTTGAATGATTTTTATATTTTTTACAAAAAAATATAAAAATCATTCAAAATCAGTTTCCTAAACCACCGCTTCGATTTTCTTTTAATACTTCAATCCAATTTTTTTATAAATAAAAGACAACAACCAAGCGGGACCCACCATCAAAAACTGTATATCTTCTAAAAAAGACGGTTTTTTACCTTCTATTTTATGTCCAATAAATTGCCCAATCCAAGCGACTACGAAAATGCCTAATGCGACATATCCTAACGAAGCGGCACTTTTACCTACGTAATTATAGATACTATCCACGCCCAAAAGCATAGCACCACATACCAATAGCATACCTACTGTTATAGGCAACGATAGGCGTGTATAATAAATCAAACTGGCAGCATATAGCACAAACGCCCAATTGGTGAATAGACCGCGCTCAACGGGAAAAGGTATCGCGTAAAGAACAGCAAAAAGAGAAAAGACAATGCTCGGCACACAGACCCAATGGATAAGTTTGTTTGTCGCATTTTGGTGGCTTTCACCATATTTTTCAAGAAGCCAATTCATTGTTACCATATTGTTTCGTTTTATTTTGTGAAAAAATGAATATTTGTTTCAAAGTTAAACAAAAATTAGAGGGTGAGAAATTTTGGTAGGTCATTTTTTTACCCCCTCAGTATTTTTAATTAACAACCACCAAACAACCGCCTAAAAAAGCCACAGCGCACTTTCTTTTTCACCACTTTTGATTTGGGTGGTGTAGCTTTTGGGGTACTGACTAAAGGCGGTTCTACGGTGCCTTTATCGCCAATGGCGTATATATCTTCGGGTGGCGTTTCTTCATTGCCACAATCTATGACTGTAATTGCATAAGTATAAGTGACATCTTGCACGACATTTTTATCTACATATTCCAGCATTTTGTTGTCATGCGGCACGAGAGTTAATATGTTTTTACCATTAGTAAAATCAATGTGATTGTTTTCAAAACGGTAAATAGCGTATTGAAACGGCTTGCGCTTTTCGGTCAAGCGGCTCGGCTTCCAACGGACAATAACACGCCCATTGTCTGCGAGTATATCCCTCAATTCGGGTGGTTCGCAAGCCAAATGACTTGTGTCCAAGATGACTTGTGGCGTGAGTGCAGGGTATTTGTAATAGTTGTTTCTGAGCGTATCGCCAATGCCTAAAGGGTTGTTAGTTAAGTTTTTAGAGCTAAAAAAGACGGAGCCTTTTACGCCAAAAGTTCTGCGCCCCAATTGTATTTGCCGCCCTACTTCAGCGGGGTCGCGCCAAGCGGCTTCTCTGCCTTTGTTTTCGCCGATGCGATACGCACCAATACCAATATAGACGGGTTTACCTGCCGAGTTTTCAGACCACCATTTCACAATTTTTTCATGGTCGGCGATGGAGAAACCTATTGTCCAATAGACCTGAGGCACGACGTAATCAATCCAATTTAAGCGCATCCATTTACGTACATCGGCATAGAGGTCGTCATAGCACGTTATACCTGCTTGGGTAGCCGAACCTTCGGGGTCGCGGTAGCTATTGCGCCACACGCCGAAAGGACTAATACCAAACTGAACGCGCGGTTTTATAGATTTTATCAATTTAGATAAGTCTTGAATGAGTATATCTATGTTGTTGCGCCGCCAATCTTCTATATTAGTGAAACCCGCATTATAGGTCTGGTAGGTTTGATAATCGGCAAATTGCTCATTACCACTTTTATAGGGATAGAAATAGTCGTCGAAATGAATGACATCAATGTCATATTTGCGCACCAATTCCGATACCACTTCATTGATATGCGCCCGTACTTCTGGAATACCCGGGTTCATAATATAGCGTTTGTTGTATTTGATGCACCATTCGGGATGCTTGCGCATGACGTGATTTTCGGCAAAAGAGGATGCTGGTTGATTGTCCATCGCTGCCCGATACGGATTAAGCCAGGCGTGAAACTCAAAACCAAACGAATGAGCCGTTGTTACCATAAACTCTAAAGGGTCAAAATTATTGGCAGGTGCTATGCCCGATTGGCCTGTTAAATAGCGCGAATATGGCACAATATCAGAAGGATAAAAGGCATCTGCACAGGGGCGTACTTGCACAAATAAAGCATTGATGCCCAAAGCTTTATGCCTTTCTAAAAGTTTTATCCATTCTTCTCTAAGTGTATAATCAGAAGTTGTTGAATATAATGGAAAATCAATATTCAATACTGAAGCAACCCATACGCCACGCAGTTCGCGTTTGGGTGCGTGTTGGGCAGAAAGGATTGTTGCATATAATAAACAACCAAACAGTAGATTTTGTGAAAGAGAGTTTAGTCTGTTTAGGTAAAACAAGGTTTTGGTCAAATGTCTCATAAAGCCTTTATATAGTGTTGTGGATGATGATAAAAATTTGATTGCCTTCATATATGTGACAAAAATACCTTTTTTTGATACAAAACGATGAAGATGTAACGATAAAATTTATTTTTTAGTCAAAAGACATATTCGGAAATTATTTTTCACCTTTTGAAAACGTTCTTTGTAGGGTCGAATTTATTCGATGCCGCCGCACTCGTCGAATAAATTCGACGCTACGGTTGCCCTATTTGATATGAAAAATTATTTCCGAATATGTCTAAAGTACAAATTTTGGCAATATTAAAAACATAGGAAAAATAAGTTTGCACAATATTTGCAACGATATATATTACTTTTATCAAGTATGAAAATCACAGTCTCGTTGTCTATCTATTTTTATGAAGATTCACATTCTCAACATATGCCTTTTCTTGATTTTTGCAAGTTGTCAGCGCAAAACGCAGACAACAGTTGCAGTATCTGTACAGGACGAAATGGATGTAGTTGCCAATAAGATAGACCCAAGCATAAACCCTGCCGATGATTTTTTTAGTTGGGCAAATGGGGGTTGGTTTAGTGCCTTTCCGATGCCGCCTTCCGAAAGCCAGTGGGGTATAGAGGCGATGGTGAATGAGGAAATTTTTCAGAATACCATTAATATATGCCGCAATGCCTCTATCTCAAATCCGCAACTTGGCTCAATTGACCAAAAAATTGGGGACTTATGGGCAACGGGTATGGATACACAAGCCATTGAAAAACAAGATATTACATATGTTGAACCTATGCTTCGAAGTATCTCTAACGTACGGGATTTGAGGCAGCTTGTGTCTGTTATTGGTCAGATGCAAACGCATAATATTAGCCCACTTTTTTATGGTTATGTATATCAAGATAGGATGGCGAGTAATCGGTACGCCTATTATCTTAGTCAGGGTGGGATAAGCATGGATGCTCGGGAATATTATTTGAATAAAAGTGCTTTACACAACAAAATAAGAGAAGCCTATTTGGTGTATGTCAAAAAGATATTTACAAATTTAGGCGAGCCACCTTTTATTGCTGCAATGCACGCGTCTTGTGTTTTGAAAATAGAAACTTTTTTAGCCGAAAAACATTTGAGTTATGAGGAGTTGGACAATCCTTATACGAGCTATAACAAAATGTCAATCAAAGACTTAGAGCGAGTGACCCCCTCAGTATCTTGGCGTATTTTGATGAATAGCATGACATTCCCATTGGATAGCGTTGTGGTTGAAAACATGGATTATGTCAAGCATTTGGATAAAGGATTGAAACAATTTTCTATCGAGGATTGGAAGTGCTATATCAAATTTTTTTATGTCAATTCATTTGCCGCCTATTTGCCTAAGCGTTTTCGCTATCCGCAATTCGATTTTTTTGGAAAAACAATTGACGGGCGAAAACAAAAGAAAACGCAGTGGAAATTTCTTTTGGAAAAAGAAGAAAACTTATTAGGGGATGCTCTGGGGCGGGTATTTGTAAAAGATTTTTTTATCGAAAAAAGCCAAAAACGCCACAGTGCCATTGTAGATAATCTGAAAAATGCTTTTGGTGAAAGTATCCGCGAAGCAGCGTGGCTTAGCCCCCAAACCAAGCAACACGCTTTAGAAAAATTGTCTATGATGAAGAAAAAAATAGGCTACCCGCATCGTTGGAAGGATTATGCCAGTATGAAGATTGATAGAAAAAGTTTTGTAGGTAATATTATCAATGCCAATCAGTGGTGGTATCAATGGCAAATGAATAAATTGCAAGTGCCTGTGGATAGAAATGAATGGAATATAACGCCCCAAGAGTATAATGCCTATTATAGCCCTGCCAATAATGAGGTTGTGGTGTCAGCCGCCGTATTGACAATACCGGGCTTTGAAGATGAACAAATTGATGATGCCGTCATGTATGGCTATGCAGCAGCTTCTACAATCGGACATGAAATGACACATGGCTTTGATTTGGAGGGAAAAGAGTACGATAAATACGGAAACCTCAATAATTGGTGGACAAAACAAGATTATCAAAACTACCTCCAAAAAGCAAAACCACTTATTTCAATTTTTAATAACCAGATTGTTGTGGACACGTTTCATTGCCGAGGCGAAGCGACTTGGAACGAAAATATTGCTGATTTGGGCGGCGTTTCCATTGCTTTGCGGGCGTTTAAAAAGACTGAACAATACCAGCAAGGGAAATCCATCGCAGGATTTACACCCCTTCAACGATTCTTTATGGGCTATGCCTTAGCATGGATGAGTATCCAAACCAAAGAACGATTACTTAGAAATGTACTGAATGACAACCACGCGCCGCCTAAATTGCGGGTCAATGCTATTTTGTCGAATATACCCGAATTTTATGAAGCTTTCAACGTCAAGCAAGACCATAGAATGTGGCTCGACCCGCATAAACGGGTGAAGATTTGGTGAAAAAAAGGGATGCATTATGTGCATCCCTTTTTTTTGCCAAATCAAATGATAATTAATAAAATGTCAAAATGTCAATAAAAAATGCTACCCCCTCAGTATTTTTCTATACATTTGCGCCGCTTGTGGCAAGTAAATCTGCAATTTTGTCAGAAAACACTGCTTGGCACAGGAAATGATTAAAGAATGGATAATGTATAATTGATAATGTATAATAATTTAAAAAATTATCCATTATTCATTTTCAATTATCCATTAGAATGTTTAAACCTATATTTGTTAATAAAAAAAGAAAAACGTTAGCGACTATGAAGCCGATAAACGACAGAGTAGTAGTAAAACCCGCTCCAGCGGAAGAGAAAACTAAGGGTGGCATTATCATACCCGACACCGCTAAAGAAAAACCACAGCGTGGTGAAGTAGTAGCCGTAGGTCCTGGTAAGGACAGCAAAGCATTGACCGTAAAAAAAGGCGATATTGTGCTTTATGGCAAATATAGCGGTCAAGAAATGACGTATGAAGGTAACGACTACCTTATCATGCGCGAAGACGACATTTTAGTTATCCTTTAATTTGCAGACGTACCCGCCGAATACATTTGGCGGTGTGCAAATCGTCAAATACATTTGGCGAAAACGTCTTAAATACTGAGGGGGTAACTTCTTGGTGTATTTTTTTTAATTTTTTTATTAAAAAACTAAAATCAGCATAAGCTATGGCAAAAGAAATAACCTTTAACGCCGATGCGAGAGAAAAGTTAAAAAGTGGTATTGACGCTCTCGCCGATGCAGTAAAAGTAACGTTGGGTCCAAAGGGTCGCAACGTTGTTATCCAAAAAAGTTTTGGCGCACCTATTGTAACAAAAGACGGTGTGACAGTAGCAAAAGAAATTGAATTAAGCGACCCTATCGCTAACATGGGCGCACAGTTGGTCAAAGAAGTCGCTTCTAAAACGGCTGACGCAGCAGGTGACGGTACAACTACCGCTACTGTTTTGGCTCAAGCAATGGTTCACGCAGGTTTGAAAAATGTTGCCGCTGGTGCTAATCCTATGGATTTGAAACGTGGTATTGATAAAGCGGTGAAAAAAGTAGTTGAACACTTACACTCGCAAAGCGAAACCATCAAAAATAATTTTGAAAAAATCAAGCAAGTAGCGGCTATTTCTGCCAACAACGACGACGAAATCGGGTCATTGATTGCAGACGCTATGAAGCGGGTTTCTACCGACGGTGTTATCACGGTTGAAGAAGCAAAAGGTACTAACACGT
>JAYVKQ010000928.1:0-5252 GCA_043768285.1 Saprospiraceae bacterium
GTTAGGCGTTGCTCGCCTTTCATCAAGAGTATATCCGTATAAATAGGCTTATCAAAACTTGTCCCCAAAGCCGAAATGCGTAATGCGCCCCGATTTTCACCTTTGACAATAAAGCTATCCATTGACGCATGAACCCGAAAATCTTTTTGATGGAATACATCATCAAATTCAATATTCAATAAATATTTTCCTGCCAAAGGAAACCTATCATCCTTCATATATTTGTTCAAAACGCTGATGTCAAAATTATTCAAAGTGGCACTCAAACCCTTAGCATCTCTACACGATTCGAGCGTTATTTGTTTATCCTCATGGCGTAAATCAAAGCCTTTTATATCTAAAAAATCTTTTTTAAATAAGATAAAATTGTCGCTGTCCACGTTCCAATAGTCACCGAATATCTTTAATTTGGAGAGTTGATTGGTGCCAAAACTCAATTTGTAGGCACTGTCTTGACGCATCAATAGGGCATTGAGTTCAACAGTATCCATGGTAAGAGCT
The DNA here is from genome assembly GCA_043768285.1 of Saprospiraceae bacterium. GTDB lineage: Bacteria > Bacteroidota > Bacteroidia > Chitinophagales > Saprospiraceae > JAAFJT01. The sequence continues at coordinate 502 of JAYVKQ010000928.1, forward strand.
TTCGAGAAATTATGGGAGGTTAAGCCAAACTCAACGGTATCGCCCGTAATATGGTTCTGGAAATAAAGGTCTTTAAAGTCAGCTTGGTCGCCGATGGCTATATTATAAATCTTAGTTTCCCAATCAATATCTATATTGTTTGATTGAATTTTAGTATAAAATTCAACGATTTTGATATTGTCATACTGGTTTTCTTCATAGTTTTCAATTTCAAAATTCATGATATTTTTAGCATCATTCAAATTGCCGACCACCGAAAAGTTTTTGATAGGATATAGTTTTGGTGCAAAGAGTTGAGTTAGGTTTTTAGTGTTCAAAATATTAATATTGAACCTAAAATTGGGCGAAATACTGAGGGGGTGCTTCGGTAATATGCCCATATCGGTAGCCAAACGTGGATGATTGCGCGCAAAATGATGTAAAAACGCTTCGTGCAATTTTTCTATTTCAAAAAAACCATCAAGTGAAGCCGTCATTACATCCGACTTGACATCTAAATGTGCCGAACCATCGGGGTCATGCAATGAGATGATTTCCATCGTGTCCACGCGGAATTGCTGGGTATCATTTTTCGTTAAAACAACATTTTTTAAATCAATAACACCCGTAATATCTGATAATTTACTGCCCGTAATATCGAGATTGACATCGCCCGCCACCGCTAAATTGTCTTTAATAAGGTTCAATATTTTAAAATCAATCTTACGAATTTGCGATTGAAATTTATAGATAGGAACGGCATTCGTTACATCCAATGTACCATCAAAAACAAAATTGGCGTTAGGGTCTTTACTTTCCAAAGTGCCATCAAAAAGGTTGCGGTTGAATGTGCCCGCTAAATTGATATTGCGATAATCATAGTTTTTGAATTGAAAACTATCTACGGTAGCATCCAAATTCAAATTGACATTTTCCTTATTAAAACCTGAGCCTCTGATGATTTTGGTGGTCATGGATATTTTACCCAAATCAGGATTTTGGGTAAACGTACCGAGATTAAATTTTGACAATTGTAAGTTTCCCGAATATGTAGGCGCATTATTATTGTCGCTTTCGGGCTCAAACGCTACATCCATAGTGGCATTGCCAATATCGGTTATCAAAGTACCATTTGCAATGAATTTATTGAAAAAACCTAAGAATTTGCCTTTAAAATCAAGATTGCCAAATCTATCGAACTGCTCGGAAGGCTTGAAATTAGGTATTAATTGCCGCAATGAAGGCATGGTCGTTTGTAATTCATTTAGGTCGAGGTTGATAAACGTTTCACTCGAATTTTTCAAATCCCGCGACTCGAAAACACCCGCCGCCCGAAAGCCTTTGCCTAATTTTATATCAAAATTAGGGAGCTTCAAGGTATTCACTTTGCCAAAAATGGAGGCGTTGATGGTGGCAAATTCTTTTCTATTTTGTACAAAAAATGGATTATTTTCCAAACTGACGGCGAAGGTCATAATATCATCAAGCATCACTTTTCCGCTATGAATCCGCGCATCCATGACTACTTTATTGTCAAAATCCTCGAAAGAACGGTAGCCTTCGGGGTATATCAAGCGCAGCGTATCGCCCACCAAACTATTCGGCGTTTCTATCTGAAAGCCATATAACGCCGTTTCTGTTGGCGACACTTTTGCATCACCCACGATGAGTTTATTTAACTGAAAACCACTTTTTTCTTTCAGGCTAATACCATCAATCACGCCCGTCCATTCTTCTTTAAAAAATATTAAATTGTGAATAAAAAGGGTAATGTCTTGCACGTCCAAATGGGCAAAATCCATCAGATTGTCGGGTTGCACGCGCTTGGGTTCTTTACGCCAATTATCCAACTCAAACGTGCCATTATTAATCGCAATTGACCCAATTTGAAAGCGAAAAGGCGGTTTTTCTACTAATTTTGGCTTCGAGGACTGAGGGGTCGTATCTTTATAAACCTTTACTGGCTTAGGCGGCATGGGCTTTTTAACCATATCATCAATGTGAAAATAAGGGTCGTAGAGCTTCAATTGCGCTATATCCAAAATGCCTTTCGGCAGGTTCATTATGTTGGTGTGAATATCCGCCGCTTTGAGTTTGATAGCCATCACTTGCCCACCTACTTTATCGTTTTTGATAAAATCTACATCACGCAGATGTACCTGCCCTATGCGCAAATCCAAGGGCTTACTTTGTGTCGGCGGTCCATCCTTCGGTGGGTCAAAATAATTGATAATAAACTGATGATTAAAATCATATTGCCCACTATCGCGGTCAAGGCGCACTACGGCATTTTCCAATTTGATGGCATCTAACTGCACTATTCCGAATAGCAAATACGGATAACTCATATCCACGCGCAAGCTGCCTACGCTCAAAAGCGTATCCTGCGTTGTATTCTGATTGGCAACAAATAAGCCTTTTATCGTGATTTCATCTAAAAAATTGAGGCTAAATTGGTCAATTTTGACGGTAGTTTTGAGTTCTCGCGTAAGATATTCGGTAGTTTTTTGAATAGTATAATTTTGAACAAACGGCACTTGCAATATTAAAGCAAAAACGATAGAAAATATCAACACAACGCCAATACCACGCAGCACAAAGCCGAATAAACGCCCTATCCAAGACCGTTTTTTCTGTGTGTTCACCCCATCATGTCCTTCGTTTTCGATGGGTGGTATGTTGTTTTCATGTATTGCTTCTGCCATATTGTTTATGCAGTCCTATCGCGCATATCTTTATTAAACCCGAAAGGTAAGCGTTTTGGTTCATTTGGTTGGTAGTTTAACAGGATATTAATATTACTATGCCTTATAAACCTTTTTCAAAATCAATCTTTTCCGCCAATTTTGGAAAGTCTATAAGCGGATTGCGATTGCCTTGTGCAGCGTGGATTTTTGCATTGCGGCTTTTTTCATAATCCGTCACAGGAAACTTTTTATGCCACGAAAGGAGCGTTTTTAAGCGCGTTTTATCATACCTGTTGCTGATATTATCGGGATAGCGCATCAAAAAATACAAAGTTGCTCTGGCTACCACGCCTTGATTGAACTGTGGCTCGAAGCCTCCATTTTCTGATTTGCCACATTCTGGTCTCTCGACTTCATCGCTCACTGGCACTTGTTTAGGCTTATAATCAGCAAAATCTTGATAAGGTGTATTGCTTCTAAAACTGTTGCATCTTTGTTCGCAGGCGAAAAGGTGATGCAAATCGCCGCGCATGGGTTGAGCTTTACTAAACCACGATTGCGGTACAACGTGCTCACAATTATAAGGTAGTTCTGCTTCAATCGCATCTAAAGCTGTGCGCAAAGCATCGGTGCTCATAGTCGCTTCTCGTGAGGCAAGTTCAACAAATCGGGCTTTGCGCTCTACATCAATTTGCTCGTCCATCATTCTTAATTCTTCGGCAGTAAACGATTTGCCCGAATAAATGCTCCTCAATTTACCATCAGAGTGTTTATCTACTGAGGGGTATAGGTGCTGGGAGGGCTTATAGCTCAATTTATTTTTATGCGTAGAAGCCAGCAATTGGCTAAACGCTTCAAATAAATTTGCCCCATTCATATCAATATTCTTATAATATTGCTCTATCGTGGCATTATTGGTAGGTGCAGTTGTATCAGTAGGCGTGGTACTGCCGCCTGTATTTGAAGGCGTATCGGAAGATGTACCGACTATATCTTTGAGCAGTAATTTATGAACGGTGCTTGCATTCTGGCGCAAAAAAGCGACTATTCGACTGATGCGAACACCTTCGTTGGCAATCCATGCTATATCATTTTCATCATCATTTGCCGTAGCTACCGTGCCTGATTTGGTCAAAACGCGCCCTTGTGCATCGGTTTTGGGTACGCCCGAATGGTGCAAGCCAACTAATTCCCATTTATCATTAAAAACAGGCGAACCCGACGACCCTGGCTGAGTATCAGTTTGATATTGCAGGAAATTTTCAAAAAGGGCTAATAGTTTATTATTTCTAAGTGCAATACTTTTGCGCCCGCCACTGGGGTGTTGAATGATGGATACAGCATCACCTTCTTTGATTTTGCCTACTGTATCGATAATAGGCACATACCCATATTCAGATAGGTTTTTGCCACCTGCTTCTGATTGTTGCTTGACATAAACGACTGTGAAATCGAGTGCTTCGTCTGTAATATACAACTTATTGGGGTCTAAACCGAATAACACAGAGCTTTTAGGTCGGTTGTTTTCGTCCATCTCAAAATCGAACTCAATAAAGCTGTTGACAGCATCGGCTTTGGTCGCAAGTACGTGGTTATTGGTAAGTAATATATTGTTACCAATCATAAAACCAGTTCCAGAACCCAGACCATTGCCCGATACATCAAAGATATTGACCCGCCCAACAGCTTTTGATATGGTCAATCCTTTTGCGAAATAATTGATGGGCATTAAGTCGTTTTCAGCTAAAACGCGCTCTTTGTCGTTGATAAACGCACCAAAAGACACATTTCGGTGGGCTAATACATCTAATAGATGTTGGGTATCTACAACGGGATTGGGCTTTGGTTTGTCGGTATCAATGATACCTCGGGTGGCTGTAGAGTTTGAAGCATTAAAACGCTTTTTGCTATCCAAAGTATTGGATAGCATTTTTGAGGTAAATAACATGATTAAATAATTTTAAGGGTAACTAATTCTACTTTGGTACTTTAAAAATTTATAAAAATCCAAGAAGGTTTTTGATTTTCTTTTTATAAAAAATTGTAAATTTTTTATAAAAAGAAAATCAAAAACACCCCTCCCGT
>JAYVKQ010000929.1:0-5605 GCA_043768285.1 Saprospiraceae bacterium
TGAAACTCTGTGTCTTCTCTCTTTAAACTCTGTATAATTTCTAAAAAAATATTCTTTTATGATAATATTATTGACCAATGCTCAAGTGCATACAGGAGAAACGGTAAAAGCCAATCACCATATATTGATACACAAAGGCATAATTCAAGCCGTTTTGCCTAATATACCCGATGGTTTTGAAGGGGAAATAGTGGATATGGAGGGTAAACACATTTCTGCGGGTTTTATTGACGTGCATATCAACGGTGGTGAACACTATCATTTTACGAAAAATCCGAATGAGGAAACCATCGCGGATATAGACAATGCCTGTCGCCCATTAGGGACTACGCATATGCTACCTTGCCTAATTACTTCGCCAATGGAAAATATAGCTAAAGGTATCACTGCCATACGCCACTATATTGAAAAAAATAAAACATCGGGTGTACTCGGTATGCACCTTGAAGGACCTTTTTTAAACCCCCAAAAGCGCGGCGCACACTTATTAGAATATATCAAAACGCCAACGGATAAAGATATTGATGCCCTCATCGAAATAGGGGGCGATATAATCAAAATCATCACCATCGCACCCGAACTGTTTTCTGATAAACAATTTGATAAACTTATTGGAAGTGGTGTGACGGTGGCTGTCGGTCATTCAGATGCCACATATGCCCAAGCCGCCAATGCATATAATCGTGGTGCAAAACTCTGTACGCATCTCTACAATGCTATGTCGCAATTGCAACACCGCGCCCCGGGCGTGGTGGGTGCTACTTTTGACAACCCGAATGTCTATGCGCCCATCATTCTCGATGGTATCCATTGCGACTATAACGCTGCCCGAATTGCCTACAAAATCAAGCGCGACAAGCTATTTTTAATATCTGATGCCTTATTTGTAAATAGAAAAATGACTAACTTTGAATGGGGTGCATTCGATGCGCTATTGATAAACGGAGAATACCGCAACAACGAAGGGAATTTGGCAGGTGCTGCCATTTCGATGGCTGAAGCAGTGCATAATGCAGTGTATAAGGTCGGCATTCCGTTACATGAAGCGGTTCAAATGGCAACTGTTCGCCCTGCAAAAGCTATTGGGATAGACGATACAATCGGACGGATTAGAAAGGGGTTTCCCGCTACGATGGTTGCTTTTGACGAAAGATTGCAATCGTTTACTATGCTCAACTATGGTCTATAGTGTATCTTTTTAGTTCTACTATGACACTCTTATGATTAAAAAAATCCAAGAAGGTTTTTTATTTTCTTTTTATGGCGCGGTTCGCGCCATAAAAAGAAAATAAAAAACAGCCATCTTCATTATCAATTGAATCTATCAAATATCCAACAAAAGGCTGGTTGGGTCTTCAATTAATTCTTTTACTTTTACAAGGAAGGTTACAGATGTTGAACCATCAATAACGCGATGGTCATAGCTCAAAGCCAAATACATCATCGGACGGACTACTATTTCACCATTCACGACCACAGGGCGGTCTTTAATGGCGTGCAAACCCAATATGGCTGATTGTGGTTCGTTGATAATCGGCGTGCTCATCAAAGAACCGAATACACCACCATTCGTAATAGTAAACGTCCCGCCTTGCATTTCTTCCAAAGTCAATTTGCCATTCCGTGCTTTATCTGCCAATGCTTTCAAATTTAACTCAAATTGTGCAAAATTTAGGCTTTCTACGTTTTTAATCGGTGGCACGACTAAGCCAGTGGGTGTAGAAATAGCCATAGAAATATCTATATAATCGTGATAGATAATATCTGTACCATCAATAGAGGCATTTACGTCAGGCATTTCCATCAATACTTTCGCACAGGCTTTGCCGAATATGGACATGAAACCCAGTTTAGTACCATATTTTTTAACAAATTTATCTTGATATTTTTCCCGCAAAGCCATCACTGCCGTCATATCTGCTTCGTTGAACGTAGTCAACATGGCAGTATTGTTTTTGGCAGATACCAAACGTTTAGCAATGGTTTGGCGCATACGGCTCATTTTTTCGCGTCTTTCGTTGCGACTAAATGCCGGAGATAGTGAGGGGGTAGCCACTGGAGCTTTTGTTTCTACTTTCGCAGGGGCAACCGAAAGGGCTGGTGTTGCTGCTTTTGCTTCCACAGCCTTTTGTGCATCGTCTTTTGTAATGCGTCCATCTTTGCCAGTGCCATTAACATCAGCCGTAGGCACACTGCCCTCGGTCAATATTTTTGATGCGGCAGGCGAAGGATGCCCAGTAGCATAATTGGCTACTGTTGACGCGGCAACAGTAGTTACGGGTGCACTCTCAGTCTTAGCCACAGGTGGTGCAGATACTGGTGATTCGCCGTTAGAAACAGCCGCTTCAGTATCAATCGTCGCTATCACATCTCCAATTTTGAGGTCGGAGCCAGCGGCAACAACATGCTTGAGTTTGCCGGCAACTTCTGCGGGTAACTCTAAGGTTGCTTTATCTGATTCAAATTCGCAGATGAGTTCGTCGAGTTTGATAATCGCGCCATCCGGTTTGAGCCATTGGGAAAGGGTTACTTCGGTAACAGATTCAGCAATAGCGGGTACTTTTATTTCAATTACAGGCATAATGTCTATTTCAAATTTTCGATAGTCAGTTGTCAATAAAACGCAAACAATCGTTTTGTGTTCTAAAAATGGAAAAAATACTGAGGGGTATGTTCAACATTTTAAATGTCCCACAAAAGTCTATATATGATGGTAGATATGCAAGAAAAAAATAAGGTTTTTCAGATTTAGGTGAATATAAGTGGTTATTCAGGAATAAGCGACAGCATTATTTTCAATAAAACATTGACAATCAAAGCTTTGAGTACGTACATCGCACATCAATCTTCGTACATTTGTTTAGTTTATTTGGTATCTTTCCATTTCCAAATATAGCGACACGCTGCCCCGCGATAAGGTTTCCACGGCTCGGCTATTTCGTACATTTTGGTTATCAAGGCTTTGCCCGTTTCTTCAATATTGTATAGTTTCGCCATGCCTTGACGAATACCCAAATCATCAACAGGAAAAACATCAAGGCGATTGAGCCTAAACATCAACATCATTTGCACTGTCCATTTGCCCACGCCTTTTATTTGGGTCAATTCTGAAATAATATCGTCATCGCTCATGGTTAGCCAATCGCGCATATCTTCTTTATTATCAATCCAATAAGTAGCAATATTTTTGATATAATTGGCTTTTTGATACGACAAACCGCACCCCCTCAGTATTTCCACGTCTTTTTCTATGACCAATAATGGTAAAGGTTTTCTATTAGGAAAAAGGTCGAGAAAGCGGCTAAATATCGTTCCCGCTGCCTTCACGGATAACTGTTGCGACACGATACTATCCAACAAATCGGTGTATATGTCGTTGTGTACTTCCACAACAGGCAAATTAATATGTGGCATAATTGCCGCTAATTTGGGGTCTTTTGATAGATGTTCTATTGCTTTTTTATCCATAAATCAATAAGAATGAATAGCGTTTTTTTAATAAAAAAATTAATTCTACTTTGGGGATTTAATAACTTATAAAAAGAAAATCAAAAACAGCCCCGTACTGCCAAGCATGAAAAACAAATCTTAGTTTTGTTAGAATTACCAAATATATAACAACGGAACACCGTTCCGTTGCATGTTATGCTCTACCTCTTTGCACTTTAACAGAAACCAATATTATGATACCAATAATAAAAAACACACCTAATGACAAAACGCTGTATCGAATATCGCCCGTCAATTGATTTACAATACCGAAGGCAAAAGTACCCGCAACGACAGCAATTTTATCCATCACATCCATAAAACTAAAAAAAGACGTAGTATCTTTTATATTTTCGGGTAATAATTTAGCATATGTAGAACGACTTAATGACTGAATACCGCCCATGACTAAACCGACAAGACCTCCTAACAAATAAAACGGCATTTTATCTTGAATCAAATACGCCAAGACGCATATAGCTACCCAAATAAAAAGCATTATCATCAAAGCTCGTTTATTGCCTATTTTTTCGGATACCCAAGCGAAAGCGTGTGCACCAATAGCGGCAACCAATTGAAGTATAAGTATCAAAGTTATCAATTCGGAGGCTTCAAATTTTAAAACACTTTCGGCAAATATACCCGCCATATAGAGGACAGTCTGCACTCCCGCATCATAAAATAAAAAAGAAATCAAGAAACGAAGGATATTAGGTTGCGATTTTACAATTGCCCACACCATTTTGAGTTCTGCCCAACCTTTTTTGCCAACGCCATCGGGCATATCCCCCTCAGTATCTTTGGGCAAACGATTGAATGGAATACGGGCGAAACCCAACCACCACAATCCGACCATCACGAAAGCAATTTGCGCTCCTAATTTTGACCCCGCACTGCCTTCTGGTAAACCAACCAGAGTTGGGTTCAATATGATTAATAGATTGATTATCAATAAGATAACACTGCCAACGTAGCCATACGAAAACCCTTTTGCCGATACATGGTCATATTGGTCTTCGGTTGCTATGTCGGGTAAGTAGGCATTGTAAAACACTAACCCCCCCGCATATCCTGCCGTAGAAATGATAAATCCGAGGAGACCAATAGCCAACGAACCCATACCATTAAACCAAAAGAGCGAAATACAAGCCGTTGCGCCAATGGTTGTGAATATTTTCAAAAACATCATTTTCTTGCCCCCATAATCTGCTATACCTGATAGTGTTGGCGATAGTAAGGCAATTATTAAATAGGCAACTGTAACAGCATAAGAATAGAGCGCAGTGTTGGGCACTATCCAACCTCCTATGTTGATAATATCATCGGTATTGCTGGAATAATAACCAGGGAAAATAGCGGCGGCAATCACCAATGAATAAGCTGAATTTGCCCAATCAAAAAAAGCCCACCCGTTTATTGTACGCTTGTTATTGCGCTCAATAGGTAGTGGTATAGTTGTTTCGTTTTGCATGAATATCTATTTTTTTTACGCGCCTATTTTTTTAAAATTTTACCCGAAATATTTTTTTGTCCATTATTTAAAAAATAAAAATAAAGACCACTCGGTAAGTACGGCAACGCCAAAGTGATATTATTTTTTTCTTCAAAAATAGATTTTTTAGAAAAAATAATTTGCCCTTGCACGTTCACAATTTGGATATGCGTTTCGCCAACGACCCCCTCAGTATAAAACGTGATTTCGGACGTAAATGGATTAGGGAAAACGTTCACAATGGCTTGATTATCAATGTTTTTTATAGGTGTAGCCTTATAAAGCAATGCCCGTTTGACGGCAGCGAGGGCATCTATGCGCCCATAGCCGTAGGTATTATTCGGGATAGATGTGCCTAACACAGAACCGCAATTTTGGGCTGTTATCAGCGGTTTTGCAGTCAATTCGATGATGCGCTCAATGGTATCCACTTGTCCTGCTAATTTCGGATTGGCTGAAATCATCAAGGCTACCACGCCCGCTACGTGCGGACCCGCCATACTCGTACCACTCAAATTACCAAAAATACCCTTCGGTAAGGTGGACAATACAGCCGAACCGGGTGCTGACACATTGGGTTTTAAGCGTCCGCTACTATCAATCAAGACGGGACCGCGACTGCTG
>JAYVKQ010000930.1:0-2764 GCA_043768285.1 Saprospiraceae bacterium
TAATTATGCGTATTAATGCGTATCTTGTTATCTATAAAAATGACCTAAAATAGGTTAAAACAGGATATATCATGGCGCATCACAAAACGGGAGCCGCCCTGTTGCGCCATAGTGTTCCGAAAGAAAAAATAATAAAAAGCGAGTTGCGGTAAGGGTTAAGCGAATGCGTCTCTTACCGCTTTTTGCCATATGTCGAAATACCAAACAGTAGAATAAAGTGTTGATAATCAAAATATTATATAGAAGTATGTAAAAATACTGAGGGGGTAGGTGGTTGCTTTGTTCGTTGTGGCAAAAGCGGTAAGTCACCACTATCGTTCAAGACTTACCGCAACTTTGTGGTTGTGGGAAGTGTCGAGTAGGCAAGGGCATTTCAGCCCAAGCCGCTCACAGAACCGTACGTGACAGTCTCCCATCATACGGCACAGTACCTTCAAGTGTTCGCACCCGCACAAATAAAAGGACAAAAGGCGGCGGGTTGTCGTAATTTTTGAGCGTAGCGATAACTTATGGTGCGACTCGCGCCACCCCGAAGCACAGAAGCCAAAACGCCCAAAAATACTAAGGGGGTGCATAACCTTAATCATGGACTTGATATAGGATACAACAACCTAATTTCAAATAAAGTGTTTCCCTTATATTTATAAAAAATATGTTTTAAAAAAAGGAAAATGTCTTGCTTGATAAAATAATGTATTTTAACTTTGTACTTTGATAATTAAATTTCATTAAGAATCATGTTAGCAAGTTTTTCATCCCGATAAAATCGGGATGAAAAACAAAAAAGCCTTAATCGTTGGTAGCGATTAAGGACTTTTTTTTTAAGACATAGCTCAAGCGAGGCTCTGATTAGTTTGAAAAAAGGAAAGGGTGACGGGCTACCAATAACCGTTGCCCTTTTTGATTCCAAACAGAAAAATAAAGATTTTTAGTATATTTTTATGTAAATACTGAGGGGGTCACTTTTTAGAAGTCAGCGCAATTTCCATCGGTTTACCGCCAACCGCTTTCAACCAAATAGCTTTGCCATCGCGGAAACGCCAGTGTTGAACCAGAGGCGTTGAATAACTTTTTCCCGTAGATTTCAAAATATACTCAACATTTAAAGTCACCATCACATCATCCCCATCAGCGAAAAAGCGTTGTGGTTCTAATTTTACATTTTGTATTTTTTCATTGTATTCTTTCACCCAGTTTGTAAATTCAGTTTTACCTTTATAGGCTTCCATACGAGGCAAAACGGGGTGGTCTTTGGCATCAAATTCAAAACCATCGTCAATCATAGTTAGGAAAGCAGGAATATCTCTTTTTTGAAATTTTTCAAAAATAGCCATAACAATACCTGTATTGGGGTTTACCAATGAGCCATAACCAATTTGATGGAAAAACTCATTTGGATTGGCAGTAGCATGAGATGCAGCCTTACCTTCGGCATTAATCGTCAAAATATCCACGTCCATCGTTTTCACCTTTTTGCCAGAAGCAGGGAGAATGCCCATCACCATACCTGTATTTGTGCCTGTAACATTGCTTTCAACATATATTTTACTGCCGTCAACTGTAATATTCTTAATATCAAATTTCATATCAGGAGCCATTGCAAAAAACTGTTTGTAGGTTTCGAGGCAAGCATCTACACCTTTTATAGGAGCTGGACCCGCCGTATATTCCGTAAAATCAGCAGTCACCGTTTTTTTGAAAGCGTCATAATCACGGCGATTGAGGGCATCGTAGGCAGCCCAACAGTTTTTCTTGATTTGTTCGACAGATACTTTACTTGCCATCAATTGGCTTTCAAACGATTTCATATCAAATTGAACGAAACGGTCAACCAATTTACCTTGGTCATTTAATTTATCATAAACCAAAAACGGCAATTTAACTTTGTTTCCTGATGGCGGATTACCCATCATAGAACCCGTATTTGTACCACAGAAAATGCCTTTAGTGACCACATTTTTTCCATCAGATACCATTTCTGTAATCTCATGTTTTATATCTGGAAAAGCCGTTTTTTGGGATTGCAAAATACCTTTGAAGGCGGCAATAGGTGAAGGTTCGGTCAGGAATGGGTTCATAATTTTGAAGTCGGGAGCGCAATACATATCAAACTTGTCCGTTTGCCCAGCATCCATTGCTACAAATAAGTCGCGGATGGTTTTTTCCGAATTTGCCTTGCTTGGCTGTGCGATTGTTGTGTTCAATAAAAGAGAGTTGAACAGCAAAAAAGCGATAAAAAAACGTGTTGTTTTCATTACAAATAAATTTTAATTAATTAATAATTGTTTGAATATCAATTTTTTATGAAAAAAATGAGCAAAAAAGCAGTTTTGATTTTGGGCATTAAAATCCCCTTCTGCACAGTGTGCATTATCTAATATTATCTAATTTTTAGTCATCTTAAATAAAGGAAGTGTTACTGGGTTGGCAAATCAAAAAAATATCACGCCTGTTTGAGAACTCAATACTGTTAGATTGCTGCATTCTTAATCTATATAAACTTGTTCCATCCACATAGCTAAGAATACAGCAATTGTCACATAAAAATTTCATTTGGATTTTGGCTTTCATTATTAAAATCGGGTGATTTTTTGAGCGTTACAGTATGTACGAGAAGAAGTTTTTTTTGGATTTTTTATTTTTATTTTAACTGTAATTCTACTTTGGCACTCTAAAAAAACTACGAATTGTCTTCCCAATTGGCAGAACGGGAGGGGTGTTTTTGATTTTCTTTTTATAGAAAATTTACAATTTTTTATAAAAA
>JAYVKQ010000931.1:0-6120 GCA_043768285.1 Saprospiraceae bacterium
GTCACCGAATCACGGAGGTAGTCCCCTTGTCGGTCGCGTAGAGGTACAGTATCGGTATCAGTCGAAAAACGCAATGAGGGCGTAGTGTTCGCAAGGGTATTAGATACAGTACAGCACAAAAAGAATGAAAAACAGAGTAAAAGATTTTTCTTCATAAGTCTTAAATGTCGTTCACGGAATTTCTCAAAAATTAATAATAACAACTAAACTCTATGATGCGTCTAAAAATTTTAGTGTTAGCAAAATTTAACTATCGTTAAAATTGGGCTTGTCAAATGTTTGATGTTTAGGCGCAACGTTATTGAAACTTTGAAAGTTTCCCTAACATGTAAACCAATATTTATCAACACCGAACGCATTAAATCAATTTATTATGCAAAAACAAAGCCAACATATAGCTTTATTTTGCCATAGATAAATCAATAGCGTTAATGATTTTTTACTGAAAAATAAGGTGGAAAGTGAAAAAATACTGAGGGGGTCTTAAAAGATTACGACAAAAGTTTCAGAGCCAGTTTAATTAATTCTTCAACGGTTTTAATATTCGGTTGCTCTTTCAAAATATTGTTGAGTACTTTTTGCACATTCATTCGGACATAACCTAATGTCACCATTGCAGATAACGCTTCTTCTCGGATTTTATTGCCTTGTGTCGGTAAGTTTAAGAGCATTTCGCCCCCATCTTTCTTGATTTTATCTTTCAAATCTAATATAATGCGCTTTGCCGTTTTAGGTCCAATGCCCTTTACTTTGCTAAATGCCGTTTCATTATCGCCCATTATCGCACTACGCACTTCATCTACGGTCATGCCCGATAGCAATACCTGTGCGGTAGATGGACCAATACCCGATACGGATATAAGCTGCACAAACAAGGTTCGTTCTGCCTCCTCCGCAAACCCAAACAGCACATGGGCATCTTCGCGGATACTCAAATGCGTAATCAACAGCACATCCTCTAAGGCTTCAATTTTGGAATAGGTATTTAGGCTGATATTGATGCGATACCCCACGCCACCCGATGTTTCGACAACCACATACATTGGTGCTTTAAATGCAATTTTCCCTTTTATATAGTCAATCATGTGTTTGTTTTTGTCTAAAATTATTGTAAAATACTGAGGGGTATGTTAACGGACAATGTATAATATGCACAAGGTTTTGGTAGAGACGTTGCAGTGCAACGTCTTGGCGTTAGTCTATTTTTTCGATTTTTTTTTGACTACAACTAAGACGTTGCAGTGCAACGTCTCTACGAAATCATCGTGTATTTTATACATTTGAAATTGCTGTGTCTATTATCCATCATCCAGTTATACGTTTCAAAAAATTAGTATTAAAGATAAAACGCAGGTTATATAAAAACATAATCACGACCACCGCCAGCCAAATATATTTCCAAATAGTAGCAGGAAAAAAGCCAACTACACTCTCGAAATGCTGCAAATCGGAACTGGGACCGTAATTGAAATCTTGAATAATATACAGAATACTTGCCAAACCGAAGAACATCAACGCCCAACCTACCCACTCCGCATGACGGGCAATGAAATACAAACAAACGCCAAAACCAACTAAAATCAGCGTAGATTGCCAGCTTTGATACCAAAATATTGCCGCAAATGCCATCAAACCGCCCAAGAACACGAGTGTTACGCGATGATAACGCGGTAATTTTGCACCAATATAAAACAGTAAATTGCCGAACAAAGCCGACCCTACATAGCCTCCTATCAAGGTGAGAGCCGTTGAGCCGCCAATAGTTGTCGTCACACCACTGCCATCAGGATTGATTTGCATACCTTGTATGCTACCACCCGTCACCGCTGATGCAAACGCATGACCCAATTCGTGCAGAAAAGTAACCAATAAAGTAATCGGATATAGGACAACTTGCCCAAAACTGCCGCCCATAAAGCGCAATAAAAAATACACAATAGCAACAGCTAAAGATTTCATAGCGAGACTTTCACGCATAGGAGTATTCGTTTTTTTGTTTTAGAAAGTACAACGGAACGGCGTTCCGTTGCACAAATTTACCGCAATAATGAGGTTTTTTCACGAGACAATATAGTTTCATGGGGTGTTTTATGAATTTTATTGCAAGTCTTATGAAATACTGAGGGGATAGTATGGTTCTTTGAGGAATACCAAAATATGCTATATTTGTTAAGAATAACTTTGATATTTTAAATATAAAACCATACTTTTGTAAAAAACTTACACCGTTTTATGGCAAGAGATTTATTTCATGATATAGTTAAAAAAGCCCTCATAAAAGATGGTTGGACGATTACACATGACCCATTTCCGTTACATTCTCGCAAAGATGGTGGTTTAAGTACCGATATTGGCGCAGAAAAAATTATTTTGGCAGAAAATAATTTGAAGAAAATAGCTGTTGAGGTCAAAAGTTTTGTTCATATGTCAATTCTACATGAATTTTTAAAAGCATCTGGACAATATCATAGTTATTCTAAGATTATAGTGAAAAACGACCCGCAGCGCTTGTTATTCGTTGCTATGCCAAAGTTCGTTTATTTCAAACTTATACAATACGACTGGGTTTTAGAAGTCATGGAAGATTTGAACATGAAAGTTATTCTTTATAACACTGAAAAAATAATCATTGAAGAATGGATAGAATAGATTTTTTGAGACAAGCAATTACTACTGTTTATCAAGAATATGCGGACTATTTACGTGGTTCAAATTATTCATCCGTTGAATATCAACTCATTGTAGATGATAAAAATAATCACTATCAACTTGTTGCTTTGGGTTGGGAAAATGATAAACGTATTTTTTATGTGATTTTTCAATCAGATATTCTGAACGGCAAAATCTGGATACAAGAAGATAATACCGAAGATGGATTGGCAGCTTTATTGGAACAAAAAGGGGTTGCCAAAAAAGAGGTTGTATTGGCATATTTTCCTGAATATCATAGAAAATATACGGAATATGCTGTTGCTTGACCCCTCAGTATTTTGGATGTAGAACAGGGAAATTTTCGCTATATCCCTATCATGTACCTTATATTTATCTTAAAAACCAAGCGAAACCCCCAATAAATAATTCCGACCTGCCTGCGGAAAATATCCTGTCAAATTATACGTATTGCCCCCTTCTGACCGTGCATAAGGGTCATCAGGTCGCGGGTCATAGCTCGGCGAATTGAAGCGATAGACCCACGCATTGTTCGCATATTTAGCATCAAAAATATTATTAACCAAGAGCTTAAACGTTACGTTTTTGATAAGCCCCCAATGCGTTTGGTAATATATTTTAAAATCTGTGTAGCCATACGAGGGTAAAATAGTATTGTCGTTGCTCGTATTATCAAGGTATTGCTTGCCGATATATTTCGTTGATAATGAAAGGCTTATATCATATTTGTCTGACTTGATGGGCATATACACAATCTCACTATTCAAAACAGTTGAAGGCGATAATGCCAAATTGGTTTTACCATGCTTGATAATATCTTGACTACCCGTATCCCAATTGTCCCTATTTTCTGTAAAATCTATCACCTTATTTTGTGAAAAAGCCGCGTTCCAATTCAGTTGCCATTGCGTACCCAAAGCGTAAGCCGCTTCTACTTCTACACCTGCACGATAGCTTTTAGGAACATTTTGACGGATTTGCTCGCCCACATCATTGATATTGCCCGTTATCACAAGTTGATTTTTATACGTCATATAGTAACCATTAAAACCCAGTTGCGCTTTGTCAGTTTTCAACCGCCAACCCAATTCGGCATCCGATAGGCGTTCTGATTGCGGTATTTTGTTTTTTTCAGCATCCGTTATATCATTTCGATTGGGCTCACGATTGGCAATACCAAACGAAGCGTACAACTGCCCCCCCTCAGTATTTCCAAGCAAAAAACCGATTTTTGGATTGAAAAAATGATAATTCAAGGCGCGGGTAATATCCCTTTTCCTACGGTCTATCCCCTCAGTATTGTAGGCAATTTGGCGATATTGCACATCAATATAGGCATTTACATTTTTAGATAAAGCGTAATTTATTTTTTCATAGATGTTAAAATCTGTTTTTTTTGACGTGCTTTCATAAAATCCCAGCGCACTTTGCCCTTCGAATGGACTTCGTCTTTCAAGCCAAATAACCGACCCATAATGAAAGCCTTTGTAGATATTATAACCACCGCCCAACGTTGATGAAAAATTCTTTTTTTCATAGGTTAAAGAATATATACCACCATAAAAATTATTATCCAACCAAAGGCGGCGTATCAAATCAGATGTATCCTTTTTATCTGAAAAATAATTTTTCAACTTTTGCTTGGCTTTATATTCTTCATAATACCCTTTTCCACGTGTATAATGCAGCGAGATATTGGCTTTCCAATTGGGATTAAATTGATGATTGAATACCAAATGGATATGGCTTTGGCGATAATTATCCACTTGATTGTCGTAAGGCGTTCCCGATTTTTCTGTCCCCGCAGGGTTATAAGTCCTTAATAATGTGTCATTTAGATATGAGTATGGAATGCCATACCACGATTGATACGTTTTTTCATGTCCCGAAAACACCTTTAATTTCAAAGACGATTTATTATTGAAATACAAACCCGAAACATAGAACGACCTCAAATCCGAACTCGCCCTATCTACGTAGCCATCTGATTGTATGAACGCACTGCGCACATCAAAGGCAAAGTGCTTCGCCAATATGCCCGTACCCGCCGAAACCGAATGTTTTTGAGTATTAAATGACCCCATCGAACCCGCGTAATTCATATAGCGCGTTGGTTGCAAAGCGTTAGTGACCATATTCACCGTCGCGCCAAATGCGCCCGCACCGTTGGTCGAAGTACCTACCCCGCGCTGAATTTGTATCATCGAAGTCGAAGCCGCCATGTCGGGCATATTGACCCAATATACGCCTTGACTCTCGGCATCGTTGATAGGTATGCCATCTATCGTCACGTTGATGCGCGTGGCATCGGTGCCGCGTATGCGCAAACCCGTGTAGCCAATGCCTGCCCCCGCATCAGAAGTCTCCACTACTGAGGGGGTGCTTTTCAAAAGATACGGTACATCTTGCCCATAGTCATTTTTGCGAATGGTTGCCTTGTTTATATTCGTAAACGTCATAGGCGTATTGTCCGAAGCCATTGTCGCCGTGATGGTAACTTGCTGTAAATCAATGGTTTTTATTGTATCAATAGGCGTTTGGGCGTTGATATTTTGGCTTAGAAAAGGCAGAGAAAAAGCAATCAGAATGGATAAAAAGGCATTATTTGAATAACTTTTGGAAAGTTTGAAACTTTCCAAAAGTTGTAACCGAGTGTCCAGTTTAGCAAAGACAGAAAGGAAATTAACCAAGATTTTTTTCATAAAAAACAGTATTTTTTGATTAAAAATTAACAACATCGGGTCATGTTGTTTTTTAATAAAAAATACCCTCGAAGACAATGTATAGTTGATAGTTAATAGTTGATAGGTGATAGTGTATAGTTGATGGTGTGTAGTTGATTATTGACTGGTTATATTAAACGCCATCAATTTTAAACTATACACTATCAACTACACACTATCACCTATCAACTATCAACTATCAACTAATAAATGCTCTTTTCGTCGGTAGCATTACCTACCTACGTTCGATGGGTATAATCTCAGCCTGTGATAGACACAAGCACCCCAAGAGATGGCGCAAAGATACATATAGATTTGGATAAAAACCTAATCAAAAAAAGGCGTATAGTTCGGCGACAAAAGCATTTCATCAATTTTGCCCAATGCCGTGTAATATCTATCATTGAAGCCCCCCCTCAGTATTGTGTAGTTTTGATTATAGGATTGTAGTTCTTTTTCATAAATATCAAACAAGCGGTCTCTATCGAAAGGGTTTTCGCGGAGAGGGTCGAGTTGCCATTCAATCTCCTCGGGGCTGCAAAGAAAATAGTGCCGTTGATGCCAATAATAATTATCATCATTAAATTGCCCCGCCAACATATCCAAAATCCGATTATCACATTGATTAAAAACCTCTTGCGACCATATTTTGAGGGTAATCAAATCAGTATCACAGATTAATAATTTTTCAGTATTGTGCGCCGCATTGTCTTCAACAAATCGCTGT
>JAYVKQ010000932.1:0-3274 GCA_043768285.1 Saprospiraceae bacterium
AATTGACATTCAACTCCTTCGGAGTTATTGAACCTATTCATTTATTGTCCTATTCATATTCAATCCCTTCGGGATTTGCGTTTATAAATTCAATCAATCTATTATTTACTCAGTCTAAACTCTATGATATAAAATACAAGTAAATATAAAAATATCACAAAATATCCTGTAATTCGCAGCTAAAATAGGTCGTTAAAATGAAAGAAGAAAGAATATCGTTGAGTTTGAGTGAAATATTTATGATACAAGCCATTTTGTACCTTTTACTCTGGCTTTGGAACGATTTTGCTGCCACCATAATGAGCCTTTCGTTCTCAGCGATTGCGCTTTTTATCACCCTCATTGCGAGTATTGCCGAAGTGATAGAACCCTCAAAAGTGCCACGCAAATACTTTTGGGTAATGGTCATATCAGCCCTAACACCCATCATCATTGGCTCTTTTTTTATGCTCTTGAAAAAAGGCAGCTTGGATTGGATGGTGTTTAAATTTTAGAATAGCCACTAATTATTGACAAATACTGAGGGGGTATCTCTCATAACATCAATAAAAAACCCCTTTCGACATTGCCGAAAGGGATTCGTATTTTCAAGATAATCATTTAATAATCAAATGATTATCAATAATAAATTTTTAACTTAACTACCCATTATTCACTCACCTTAGCCTTAGTTTTTTTCTTAGCCGCAGCTGTTTCAGTTTCTTCGGTTTTTACCTCTGGCTTATATTCCGACAAATCAAGATTTTTAGAGAAATCCATCATTACAGGTGCCGCGATAAAGATTGAAGAATATGTACCCGCCAAGAGACCGACAAACAAGGCGAAAGCAAAACCTTTGATACCTGCGCCACCCACGATAAAGAGGATGAACGTAACCATCAAGACCGTCAAAGACGTGATAATGGTACGGCTTAGGGTAGAGTTAATCGCATCGTTTATAACACCCGCCATTGGGCGATTGCTGTATTTGCGCATATACTCGCGGATACGGTCATAAACGATAACTGTGTCGTTGATAGAGTAACCCGCAATGGTCAATAAGGCAGCGATAAAGTCTTGGTTGATTTCCATACTCCACGGCACAATACCGTGTAATAATGTAAATACCGCAACGGTCAATAATACGTCGTGCAACGCCGCAATAACGATACCCAATGAGTATTGCCAACGGTTGAAACGGAATAGGATATAAACACCAATAAATAAGATACCCAAAATGGTAGTCCACAAAGCACTCGATTTTATGTCGTCAGCTACAGTTGGACCTACTTTTACAGAAGATTTGATGTGAGTAGAGCTGGCATCAGAAGTGATAAATTTAGCCTTATCCACTTTACCACCTAATGCAGCATTGACACCTTCATATAATTTATCTGTTACTTTCTGTTGACTTTCACTACCTGCCTCACTGATAAGGTAAGAAGTGGTAACATCGAATGTATTATCGGTATTAACCGCTTTCACTATCGTAGATTCATTTTCAAACGCCTTTGTCAGAGCATCACGCAATACGTCTGGATTTATTTTTTGGTCAAGTGCCAATTCAAATTTGTAACCACCTTTGAAATCTACACCCAATTCAAAACCGCGTGTAAAGAAGCTCGCAACACCCGCTGCAATAATCAAAGTAGAGAAGATATAGGCTTTTTTGCGCATTGCCATCCAGTCCCAATGGATATTTTTGAACGCGCCTTCGCTGAATTTTGCGAAGAAACGAATATCCTTACCTTTGCCCGTCCAATAATCTACCATCAAACGACTCACTAAGATTGCCGTGAAAAGGGTAAAAATAACACCCACTGCTAAGACCACACCGAAGCCTTTGATAGGACCAATACCTTTCCAAATCAAAACCACCGAAGTGATAAACGCCGTTAAGTGACCATCCACAACCGCCGACATCGAGTTTTTGAAACCTTCTTTAATGGCAGTCAAAGTATCTTTTCCTTCGGCGAGTTCCTCACGAATACGCTCGTAAATGATAACGTTTGCGTCCACCGCCATACCCATAGTCAATACGATACCTGCAATGCCCGGAAGGGTCAAAACAGTACCATATGATGTCAAAGCACCCACGATGAAGAACAAGTTTAGGAACAAAGCGATGATGGAAATCAAACCACCCGTGCTATAATAAATGCTCATAAACAACAAGATAGACAAGAACGACAAGCCCAAAGCCAACAATGAATTGCGGATATTTTCAGCACCTAATGATGGACCGACTACGTTTTCTTGAATAATCTCAGCTTTGGCAGGTAATTTACCAACTTGCAATACGCTGGCTAAGTCTTGCGCTTCTTGAACAGTATAACTGCCCGTGATTGAAGATCTACCACCTTCAATTTTATTGATAACGCGTGGCGCAGACACCACTTCATCATCTAAAACGATAGCTACTTCACGGTTTTGGTCTCTCGCACACTGGTCAGTCAATTGCGCCCAAGTAGCTGCGCCTTGATTATCCATTTGCAACGATACCTCAATACCTGCGCCACCTTTATCAGTGCTTTGAGCGCGAGCATCGGTAACGCGGTCGCCATCAAGAGCGGGACCCTCTTTACCCATAGAGCGTTTTAAAGCATATAATTCGTAGATATTTGAACTTTTACCCGTTGGGTCTTTGATAGGGTCTTTTGACCATACAAATTTCATATCGCGCGGAAATTTATTCGCAATTTCCGTTTGCTTCAAGTAAGACATTACCTGTTCGCGCTTGTTTTTTTCTGTCACACCCGTAACTGCCAACGACATTTGACCGCCATTGGGTTGCATAACCGAAAACAATGGGCCTGCAACATTGTTAGAATCATTTTTGATACTATCAGGAGCCGTACCTTCTTGTAACGCCTTCAATGTTTTGTCAGCATCCATCAAAGAATTGGCTAAGGCAGGGTCAGAGATGCGATATACTTCCCAGAACTCCAATTTAGCGGCAGCTTCTAAGAATTTACGTGCCCGCTCTGGATTTTCGATACCCGGTAGCTCCACCACGATGATGTCGCGGCTTTGGTCAAGCGATACGTTGGGTTGAACAACGCCCAGTTTGTCAATACGGCGTTTGATACGCTCGTATGTTTCCTTTACCGTTTCGTTGGCTTTTGTCCGCATCGCATTTTGCACTTGGGCATCAGTTGACTCCAAAGTGATACCGCTGTTTTTCATGCTTTCATTGCGTCCGAATATAGCCGCTAAACGGTTTTCACCTGCCAACTTTTTATATTCAGCCACAAAGAGGCTAATATAATCGCCCTGTGAATTTTTCTGCGCTTCT
>JAYVKQ010000933.1:0-5691 GCA_043768285.1 Saprospiraceae bacterium
TGTAGCGGATAGGCGCACATATACCGTTTTTGAAGTCACATTGCCACCCGTTTGCGCGAAGGTTAAGCTATTGGCAAAGCCCGTATTATTTGTCAGGCTGATTTCAAAATTGGCGGGAGCAGTTGCTGTTATATCACCCGTCAAGCTGCTGCCCGATAGTGTATAATTTTTCACTTCCGACGCTACCCCCTCAGTATTTGCGAAGGTCAAAGAGGTAGGAGAAGCCGTAATATTCGGTGAATTTGAACCCGAACCATTGGTATAAGTCAAAGCAAAATCATCAATACCAGATGAAGGGCGATTGCCCGAACCCGTAGAAGCCGCGAGTGTGCGAATACGTATCCATACGTTGCCACTTTTATTATCAAGTGCAGAGCCAAAATTGACAGCCACAGATTGATTGCTAAAAGTAGAGCCGCCTGTTGATATAGCCGCAGGATTGGTAGTTGCCGTTGTAAAAACAGTGCTATCGCCCACAGCATAGTCCACGCCCCAAACCACAGTGCGCGTAGAGGTTTTATCTAAAGATTGCAACTTTAAAGACAGATTAAAGGCACTTAAATTGGTCGTATTGGTCAGTTTTACGACAAAAGCACCGCCTGGGTCGCCGATAGTACCCGTTTGGCGGATGCCCAATGCTCTATCCGTAGCGGCGGCTTGGTCAGCCGTTTCGCCAATATCTGCTGAGGCAAAATTGTAGAAACGTCCTGATGTTACGTTCCATAGTCCGGGTGTGCTGGTATAGGCGGCATCTGTACCAATGGCGGTAGCTGTAGCTGCCGTTTTGATAGACCAGCCGTTGGGCAGTGCTGTTCCGATACCATCAAAGGCTTCGGCGTATTGCGTGCCCGATAATGTGACCGATTGAGAAAATAAGGCAATATGGGTGCTGCAAAACACCAATATAAACAGTAAAGTTATTTTTTTCATGTATTTGTTTTTATTAAAAAAATGCTTGAATACTTATGTAGCCACTAATTGCACTAATTAACACTAATTTTTTTCTCATTGGGAACTTACACAATAGATAAATTATTAGTTTTAATTCGTGTAATTAGTGGCTACATAAAGATAGGAAATGGTTGCCTTTCAAGGCACAAATATAGCAAATTTTATATCATCTACTCTGTTCTTATAAACTCTACACGCCTATTAATTTTACGATTTTCCTCCGCATCGTTGGGCACAATAGGTGTTTTTTCGCCCATACCTTCGGAGCTAAGGCGTTCTTTTTCAATACCTTGCGCAATAAGGTAGTTTTTGA
Source organism: Saprospiraceae bacterium (assembly GCA_043768285.1). Classification (GTDB taxonomy): domain Bacteria; phylum Bacteroidota; class Bacteroidia; order Chitinophagales; family Saprospiraceae; genus JAAFJT01. Next base: position 1,265 of record JAYVKQ010000933.1, read on the forward strand.
CGGCTGCTGCCCTATTTTCCGAGAGTTTTAAATTAAAATCATCGCTGCCTTCGCTGCTGGTATGCCCGATGATGTGAATTTTCATGGTTTGCACAAGGCGTAGTTTTTGGCTTAAACTATCCAAAGTAGGCATTGACCGCGCATCTAAATTGGCAGAATTGTAGTCAAAATAAATGTCTTTGAGCGTAATCGGAACGTTCTTAGGTGTGACAATCGCCAAATTGCGTTGCCACTCTTCTCTTTCTGCTTTGGTCGTTACGTCCGTACTGGGTTGCACGCGGGCTTCCCACACAGCGACATCATCAATGTAAGCGAAAAAATGGTTATAGCGTCCTTTCTGTAATTCGGTTTCTGCATCCGTAAAAAAATTGCCAATGACAAAACTCTGGTAGGGCATTTGCGCGATGAACGAGTCGCGTACCATTGCCCAAGTGGATTTGGCATCGTTGCTATAGGGCAGCACATTTTTTTGATACGTCGCGGGTGTGAACGGCAAACGCACCGTGCTATCCAGCGCAATTTTTGAAGGTAAAAAAGCAATACCGATATTGTTAGCACCTGCACAGTGGTAATGTACCCAAAAGGCGAAATAATATTTTTTGCCGACTGTCAAAGGTGCTGTCAATGAGCCTTGTAGGTATTCGCGTTTTTCGCCCGTCACACTGATACCGCCCACTTGCATACCTGTCCGTGCCTTGAATGCCCAAGAACTGCCATTGGGGTCTGTGACATTGCCTTTTGCATCGCTGGCATATACCAAAGGTTTGCTTTTGTTCGGGCTTGTCCAACCTTGTAGGTTATCCAATACACTATACATTTTGATGGGTTTTGCCGTATCCAAAGGCATTTCAAAGCTATAATTGACGACCAAATTGACAGGTCGCCATGCAGCTACTGTGCTGTCTTTACTTTGTGCTACTGAAAAAAGGGGAGGTAAAATGAGGCATATAAGCGCAAGGTGTTTGGTTAATTTGTTCATTGTACTGTTTTTGGATTGTTGTAAAATAGGAAGCTATACGAATAAAATATGCTAACACGAATAACACGAATAACACAAATTATAAATCGAATTTTTCTAATTTAGATGTAATGATTTAGGGTTTTGTATCCAAATTGGTCTTATTCGATTTTAAATTGATCTTATTCGTGTTAGCATAACTAATTCGTTCAGTCTCTAAAATAGAATAACACAAATTAAATAAAATTCAAATATAAGCATACTTTTAAAAAAACAAGTTCTTTTGAAAAGAAAAAAAAAAAATCAATTACCCCCTCAGTATTTTTAATTAAAAAATTCGTTGCAATGCCTTTTACTATATCTTTGCACGATGATAACGCCACGCACCATACAGGAAATAACAGATGCCGCACGAATTGAGGAAGTTGTCGGTGATTTTGTCACGCTCAAACGGCGGGGGTCAAATTATTCTGGATTATGTCCTTTTCATAACGAAAAAACACCTTCTTTTAGCGTCAATCCTGCGCGGAATATTTTCAAATGTTTTGGCTGTGGCAAGGGCGGCGACCCGATTTCGTTTATCAAAGAACACGAGAACATCAGCTATCCAGAAGCCTTACGCTATCTTGCCAAAAGGTATGGTATTCATGTTGAAGAAACCGAAGTATCAAAAGAGTTTATTGAGGAAAAACAACTCACCGACTCGCTCTATATTGTCAATGAACGGGCGTTAAAGTTTTATCAAGAACAATTATTTGATACCGATAAAGGCAAGAGTATTGGTTTAAATTACTTCAAAGAGCGCGGTTTTCGAGAAGAAACGATTAGAAAATGGGGTCTGGGCTATGCACCCGATATGCACAACGCCCTCACAAAAACGCTGGTAACTGAAGGCTTCGATACCGACCATATGCGCCGTTTAGGTCTGACTTCACGACAAGGCGACAATGATTTTTTCCGTAATCGCGTCATGTTTTCTATATTCAATCTGACTGGAAAACCTATTGCTTTTGCAGGGCGCATTATGCAAAAAGACACCAACGCGCCTAAATATGTCAATTCGCCCGAAACAGAAATTTATATCAAAAGTCGTAGTTTATATGGTTTATACCACGCCCGAAAAGCCATTCAGCAACTCGATGAATGTATTTTGTGCGAAGGTTATACGGATGTTATTTCCCTGCATCAAGCGGGTATCGAAAATGTAGTTGCCTCTTCGGGAACGTCTTTGACTGTTGAGCAAATCCGTCAGATTAAACGTTTTACGCCTAATGTGAAAATACTATATGATGGTGATGCTGCTGGTATTAAGGCTGCACTGAGGGGTATGGATATGGTATTGGAGGAAGACATGAACGTCCGCGTAGTGTTATTGCCGAACAAAGAAGACCCTGATAGTTACGTTCAGCGTGTGGGCGCAACGGCGTTTACGGAGTTTATCCAAAAACAAGCGCGTGATATTATCCTGTTCAAAACGGAACTATTGGTGGAAGAAGCGGCTGGCGACCCTATCAAAAAAGCTAAATTGGTAAAGGATATCGTATTGAGCATTGCCAAAATACCTGACCCCGTTAAGCGGCAATTGTATATCCGTGAGTGTGCAGCCTTGATGCGCGTTGAAGAAGCGATATTGGTCGGCGAAACAGGAAAAATAGTCCGTAAAAATTTAGAAGATAAAAAGAAAGGAGGCTATGCCGCTTCATCCGCAAATGCCGCATCAAGTGTGCCATTTCCGACAAGCGAACCTGTAGGATATGCACCCGAAGATATGGGTATTCCCACTGATAACCAATGGGTTATAGAGGAAACGTTTGGTGAAAAAAAATCGGTCTCTTCGGGTGGGGACGAATTTCAAGAGCGCGATATAGTGCGCTTATTGATTGCTTCGGGTAGTGAAGTATTTGATATTGAACACAATATCACTGTTGCGAGCTATATCATTACCAATATTGAAGATGTTATCAACGATTTTGACAATAAATTTTATCAGCGTATCGTGCAAGAAGTGCAAGCGGGTTTGCAAAATGGAACACCCCTCAGTACCCAGCACTTTATGAGCCATAACAATACAGAAGTACGGCAATTTGCAACGTCTATCCTGTTTGATAGTGGCGATTACTCGACCAATTGGGAAGAAAAATTCAATCGCCCACTCGAAACCCAAAAAATGCCCGATTTGAATTTTACGATGGACAGCACCTACGCCTTAAAGCGTTTTAAACTCCGAAAAGTGATGAAACTCTGCGAACACAACCAAGAGTTAATCAAAAAAGCCGAGCGTACCAACGATATGGGCACATTGATGAAACATTTAAAAATTCATCAAAAGTTGGTTGAAATGCGAAACGGGTTAGCCGCAGAAATGAATACTGTAGTATTGAAATAAAGCCTAACCAATCGTCATATCCTCAAAAGATTTAGAAAAAGTCTCCGCACTCGCTTCATTCATATACGGCTTCCAATACTGAGGGGTCGTGTTTTCATTGAGCAAACAGCCTTTTTTCAAGTAAGGAAATAACTCATCGTAGCGTTTGCTATCGCTCACCGTTACGCGCCGATTTATCATAGAACGGCGTATTTGGGCAGCATTTTCCAAACCCGATGCGCCTAATAATTCTACAAAGGAATGAACTGTGGCTTTATGAAAATTGGCAACTCGCACTTTTTTATCTTCTACAACCAAGCCTTCTACCAATTCGGGGTCTTGCGTCGCAACACCCGTAGGGCAAGTATTGCGGTTGCACTCTAAGGCTTGAATGCAGCCTAACGCCATCATCATCGCTCTCGCCGTGTAACAAGCGTCTGCCCCCAGTGCCAAAGCACGAAATATATGAAAACCACTTACTATTTTACCCGAAGCCAAAATTTTAATATCCTCGCGCAAACCAAATCCTGTCAAAGCATCGTGTACAAATGCCAATGCTTCACGGTAAGGCATACCCACAAAGTCGGAAAATTCTAAAGGCGCAGCACCCGTACCGCCTTCACCACCATCAACGGTAATAAAATCTGGTTTAATACCCGTAACTACCATTGCTTTGCATAAAGCTAAAAACTCACTTTTATGCCCCACACATAGCTTAAAACCAACAGGTTTGCCACCCGATAGTTCGCGCATTTGTCCAATTAGTTTGCACAAACCCATCGGCGTATTAAATGCCTTGTGGTATGGTGGCGATAAGACTTCGGTATAAGGTTCAACGCCACGTATCTTCGCAATTTCGGGCGTATTTTTTTTTGCGGGTAAAATGCCCCCGTGACCAGGTTTTGCCCCTTGCGACAGTTTCAATTCTATCATTTTTACGGATGCGTGGCTTGCAGTCTGGCTAAAAGCGTCGGGTGAAAAGTTACCTTCTTTATCGCGGCTGCCAAAATAACCTGTCCCAACTTGGTATATCAAATCGCCGCCTTGCGTCAAATGGTGTTCGCTAATACCGCCTTCGCCTGTGTTGTGGGCAAAACTGCCAAT
>JAYVKQ010000934.1:0-5350 GCA_043768285.1 Saprospiraceae bacterium
AAGCACTATGAAGCAGCTATTCCTGCCCTCGAAAACGCAGTGGCTTTGACCAAAAAGAAACGCGAAAAAGCGCGTCTGGCATATATCTTAGCGCAAGTGTATCAAATGACTGGCAACAGTGACAAAGCATATGTCTATTTTGATAAAGTGCTGAAAAATAACCCCGTCTATGAAATGGAATTCAACGCCCGTTTAAGTATGGCTTTGAATACAACCACTGCGGTAGAAAACACGGTTGCTATGTTGAAAAAAATGGCAAGAGATGATAAAAATCGCGAGTATAATGACCAAATTTACTATGCTTTGGCACAAATAGCTTTAAAAAATAAGCAAAAAACCGAAGCAATGGAATTTCTCAGACAAGCAATTGCAGTAGGCGGCACCAATAAAGAAACGAAGGCAGAAATCTATTATTTGATGGCTCAATTGCAGTTTGAAACAGAGAGTTATGTTGATGCCAAATTATATTTTGATAGCACAACTCAGTTTATGTCCAAAACGGATAGTCGCCGAGATGATGCAGCACGATATGCCACCAATCTGGTTGATATTGCCCGTAATATCGAAATTATTACGCTCCAAGATAGCCTAATTCGCATTGCCAATATGTCCAAAGCCGAGCAAAAGGAAGTAGCTTTGGGTATCAAAAAAGCCCGCTTATTGAAAGCCGCAGCACAAGCACAAGCTGCACTACCAAAAGCCAGCAGTGGTGGCGGAAATGACTTACCACAAGCGGGTGCAATCAAAAGCAATTTTTTCGCATATAATATTGATGGCGTTAAAAAAGGAAAAAAAGAATTTGATAAAAAATGGGGCGGAGACCGCAAATTAGAAGACAATTGGCGCAGAAGCAATAAGAAAACATCGTCAGCTGAAGTTAATAATATTGATGTCGCTATCAGTGAAATCAGTGATAAAGAAGTAGCTGAGATACTAAAAGATATGCCTAAATCAAAATCTGAAATCGGTACGCGCAATTTGTTGATTGACGAAGCCTTGTATCAATTGGGTACTTTGTATCACGACAAATTGAAAAATGATAAAAAAGCAGTTAGCGCACTCGAAGAAGATTTGAGCCGCTACCCTACTACCAAACATGAGTTGGACGATTGGTATTATTTGTATTTAGCTTATTCGGATTTGGGTAATAAAACCAAAGCGAATGAATATTACGAAAAAATTCAGCAAAAACATCCGACCTCAACATATGCACAAATCTTGAAAAACCCCGATGCTTTCAAGAAAAAAGATGAGCAATCGGTGGATAAATACTATAATAGCACCTATACTATATTCACAAAAGGCGATTATAAACAGGTGACACAACGCGTAACAGAGTCAGAAACGACATATGGTATCAACAATCCGTACAAAGCTAAATTTGCCTTATTAAACGCCATGTCCATCGGCAATTTGCAAGGCAAACAACCTTATATAGATGGTTTGAAAGAGGTTATCGGCAAGTATAAAGATGCACCCGAAGGTAAATATGCGCAAGAGTTACTACGTATCATCGAAGCCAGTAGTGATACTACGAAAACGAGCAAAAATACTGAGGGGGTAACTGATAGCAAGTTCACGGAAGATGTCAACGGTTTTCATTATGTCATTATTACCTTGCCAACCGATGCTAATATTGAAGATGCCAAAGCGGTAGTTGCAGATTACAATGCCAAATATCACCGCCTTGAAGATTTGAAAATTTCGACTATTTCGTTGAGTTTAGACCCTGACTTGCCCACGCTTGTGATACGCCGTTTTAAAGATAAAGCAGCAGCATTGTTGTTCGCTTCGGGTGCAAAAGTAAATGAAAAAGACTTTATAAAGGGTATGAAATACGAGGTTTTTGCGGTGACACAAAACAATTACCGTGAAATTTTAAATCAGAAAAGTACCACATCTTATAAGCAGTTTTATGAAAAATTTTATAAGCAATAATATATGCTATAATTAAAATTTATAGCTCATTAAAAAAACTTCCTAACCATAATCGTTTAGGAAGTCTTTTTTTTTCTATATTTGACGCATTATTCAATTCTATCTATAAAAATTTATGTTAAAAAACATCCGTTTCGTTGAGGTGTCTAATTGTGTTACAGATATAATATTAGCCCTCGTATTGTCCACATTAGCTTATAAATTGCAGCATATGCCTTCTACCAATGCGTTCACCCACGCATGGGAAAACTTCTTCATAGCAATGGCGATAGCGACTTTATTGGGCGGATTTGGGCATCTTTTAAGCCATTATTTTGATAAATACTTGTTAATGATTTCGTGGCTTATGGTGATATGGGGCACTTTTTATATCGAACAATATATGCTCAACAGTATTTGGCAACATCCTATCTTGAACAGTCTATTATTTTTAAAATCCCTTCTACTATCCTTTTGGCTCATGCGTATGCGCCTTTTTTTACCAACCATTATCTCCTTAATCATTGGTTTGGCATTGATTGTATGCTCCGTATTATCATTTTTATATTGGGAAAAAGGTATAATTGGCTATGGTGTAATGATAGTAGCCATTTTATCAAGTAGCTTTGCAGGTTTTGTTAGAGCACGACGCATAAATTTGGCTGCATGGTTTGATGCCAATGATTTGGCACATGTTATCTCCGCTTTTAGCTTTATCGGTATGTATCTGGGTATATGTAAAATAGTGGGATAGATTATAATCTATCCCACTATTTTACATATACCCAGATACATACCGATAAAGCTAAAAGCGGAGATAACATGTGCCAAATCATTGGCATCAAACCATGCAGCCAAATTTATGCGTCGTGCTCTAACAAAACCTGCAAAGCTACTTGATAAAATGGCTACTATCATTACACCATAGCCAATTATACCTTTTTCCCAATATAAAAATGATAATACGGAGCATACAATCAATGCCAAACCAATGATTAAGGAGATAATGGTTGGTAAAAAAAGGCGCATACGCATGAGCCAAAAGGATAGTAGAAGGGATTTTAAAAATAATAGACTGTTCAAGATAGGATGTTGCCAAATACTGTTGAGCATATATTGTTCGATATAAAAAGTGCCCCATATCACCATAAGCCACGAAATCATTAACAAGTATTTATCAAAATAATGGCTTAAAAGATGCCCAAATCCGCCCAATAAAGTCGCTATCGCCATTGCTATGAAGAAGTTTTCCCATGCGTGGGTGAACGCATTGGTAGAAGGCATATGCTGCAATTTATAAGCTAATGTGGACAATACGAGGGCTAATATTATATCTGTAACACAATTAGACACCTCAACGAAACGGATGTTTTTTAACATAAATTTTTATAGATAGAATTGAATAATGCGTCAAATATAGAAAAAAAAAGACTTCCTAAACGATTATGGTTAGGAAGTTTTTTTAATGAGCTATAAATTTTAATTATAGCATATATTATTGCTTATAAAATTTTTCATAAAACTGCTTATAAGATGTGGTACTTTTCTGATTTAAAATTTCACGGTAATTGTTTTGTGTCACCGCAAAAACCTCGTATTTCATACCCTTTATAAAGTCTTTTTCATTTACTTTTGCACCCGAAGCGAACAACAATGCTGCTGCTTTATCTTTAAAACGGCGTATCACAAGCGTGGGCAAGTCAGGGTCTAAACTCAACGAAATAGTCGAAATTTTCAAATCTTCAAGGCGGTGATATTTGGCATTGTAATCTGCAACTACCGCTTTGGCATCTTCAATATTAGCATCGGTTGGCAAGGTAATAATGACATAATGAAAACCGTTGACATCTTCCGTGAACTTGCTATCAGTTACCCCCTCAGTATTTTTGCTCGTTTTCGTAGTATCACTACTGGCTTCGATGATACGTAGTAACTCTTGCGCATATTTACCTTCGGGTGCATCTTTATACTTGCCGATAACCTCTTTCAAACCATCTATATAAGGTTGTTTGCCTTGCAAATTGCCGATGGACATGGCGTTTAATAAGGCAAATTTAGCTTTGTACGGATTGTTGATACCATATGTCGTTTCTGACTCTGTTACGCGTTGTGTCACCTGTTTATAATCGCCTTTTGTGAATATAGTATAGGTGCTATTATAGTATTTATCCACCGATTGCTCATCTTTTTTCTTGAAAGCATCGGGGTTTTTCAAGATTTGTGCATATGTTGAGGTCGGATGTTTTTGCTGAATTTTTTCGTAATATTCATTCGCTTTGGTTTTATTACCCAAATCCGAATAAGCTAAATACAAATAATACCAATCGTCCAACTCATGTTTGGTAGTAGGGTAGCGGCTCAAATCTTCTTCGAGTGCGCTAACTGCTTTTTTATCATTTTTCAATTTGTCGTGATACAAAGTACCCAATTGATACAAGGCTTCGTCAATCAACAAATTGCGCGTACCGATTTCAGATTTTGATTTAGGCATATCTTTTAGTATCTCAGCTACTTCTTTATCACTGATTTCACTGATAGCGACATCAATATTATTAACTTCAGCTGACGATGTTTTCTTATTGCTTCTGCGCCAATTGTCTTCTAATTTGCGGTCTCCGCCCCATTTTTTATCAAATTCTTTTTTTCCTTTTTTAACGCCATCAATATTATATGCGAAAAAATTGCTTTTGATTGCACCCGCTTGTGGTAAGTCATTTCCGCCACCACTGCTGGCTTTTGGTAGTGCAGCTTGTGCTTGTGCTGCGGCTTTCAATAAGCGGGCTTTTTTGATACCCAAAGCTACTTCCTTTTGCTCGGCTTTGGACATATTGGCAATGCGAATTAGGCTATCTTGGAGCGTAATAATTTCGATATTACGGGCAATATCAACCAGATTGGTGGCATATCGTGCTGCATCATCTCGGCGACTATCCGTTTTGGACATAAACTGAGTTGTGCTATCAAAATATAATTTGGCATCAACATAACTCTCTGTTTCAAACTGCAATTGAGCCATCAAATAATAGATTTCTGCCTTCGTTTCTTTATTGGTGCCGCCTACTGCAATTGCTTGTCTGAGAAATTCCATTGCTTCGGTTTTTTGCTTATTTTTTAAAGCTATTTGTGCCAAAGCATAGTAAATTTGGTCATTATACTCGCGATTTTTATCATCTCTTGCCATTTTTTTCAACATAGCAACCGTGTTTTCTACCGCAGTGGTTGTATTCAAAGCCATACTTAAACGGGCGTTGAATTCCATTTCATAGACGGGGTTATTTTTCAGCACTTTATCAAAATAGACATATGCTTTGTCACTGTTGCCAGTCATTTGATACACTTGCGCTAAGATATATGCCAGACGCGCTTTTTCGCGTTTCTTTTTGGTCAAAGCCACTGCGTTTTCGAGGGCAGGAATAGCTGCTTCATAGTGCTT